>NZ_JBSHAQ010000047.1:0-2588 GCF_053611585.1 Streptomyces sp. NPDC054794
CCGTAGGTCGGCTCAGCGGCTCGCGAACTTGGCGGCCAGCTGCGGGGTGGACACGAGGGAAACGCCCGTGAAGCGGGTCAGCACCCGTCCGTCGGGGGCGCAGGCCGTCACGGTGAGCGTCGCGCTCGTGCCGTTCGCCGACACCGGCTCCACCACCACGACGAAGGGCTCGCCGTCCGGCAGCGCCTCGTACAGGTCGGCCTGTGCCACCGACATCGGCAGGCTCGCCGTGTCCCGGCTCAGCCGCATCCACACCAGCGCGGCCTGCAACAGCAGGTCGGCGGTGTCGGGCGCGTACCGGGCGGTGCCGAACGCGCCGCCGGCGGGCCGGTGTTCGGCCAGCGCGCACTCCAGCACCAGCCGCGCCTCACCGGACTCCAGCACCCGGCGCAGCCCACGCAGCGACTCGCCGTGGAAGAGCGTGCCGTCGCCGTAGAAGGCCTGGGCGTCGGTGCCGCCGCCGAGTGCGGGCAGCCCGGACAGCCGTCCGGCCTCGGGCGCGGCGTCGCCCAGGATGACCCGGGCCGCGTAGTGCGGTCGTACGGCCCCGTCGGCGCTCACCGACCGGATCGACACGTCGGCCTCGGCCCCGTCGGCGGTCGGGTCCACGGAGAGCCGGAACCGGCCCGTGCCCGGGCCGCCGTCGAAGACGACGCCCTTGTGCACCGCGAAGTCCCGGATCGTGGAGACGACATGGCCCGTGAGGCGCTCGACGGCGCCCGCCGCCCAGCCCAGCGCCGCCACGGCGGGCAGCACCGGGGCGTCGCCGATCACGTGATCGGCGACCAGCGGTTCGGTCACCAGCGCGGACAGGTCGCGTTCCAGGACGACCGGCGCGGTGGGCACGGCGTGCTCGCGCGCCGACAGCGGGGTGGTCGGCCCGAGGACGGTGACCACGTCACCGGCCCGCTCGGGGGCGAACTGCTCGGTGAACAGCCGGGTTCCGGTCTCCATCGGGATCAGGGCGATGCCCCGCTCCTCGAACACCGCCTTGATCTGCGGCGACACCATGCCGCTGTCCCAGGCGCCCCAGTTCAGCGAGGAGACGTGCGCCTCGGGGTGGCGGCCCTTGAAGGCGGTGGCCCAGGCGTTGAGGACCTCGTTGGCCATGGCGTAGTCCGACTGGCCGCGGTTGCCGAAGAAGCCCGCGACCGACGAGAACAGCACGACGTGGCGCAGCCGTTCGGCCGCCACGGCGGCGACGACCGAGCGGAGCCCGCCGAGCTTGACGGAGAAGACGCGCTCGATCTCGGCCGCCTTCTTCGCGGAGATCAGCTGGTCCGCGAGGACACCGGCGCCGTGCACCAGTCCGGTGATCCGCTCGCGGTAAGGCGCCAGGGCGGCGGCGGTCGCGGCGGCGTCGGTGATGTCGACGGCGAGGTACTCGGCCTCGCTGCCGGCGGCCCGGATCTCGGCCAGGGTCCGCCGGACCTCGCGTTCGCCGACGACCGCCCGGAAGAGCTGCTCGACCCGCTTGGGCGTCGGCTTCTCGCCCGCCCGCTTGAGTTCGGCGACGGCCGCCGCCTTGAGCTCGGCGGCGTCGTTCAGCCCGTGCGCCCACCGCGGCTCCTCGCCGAGCGCGGTACGGCCCAGGAGCAGCAGGCCGGGCCGGTGCGCGGCGGCCAGGGCCACCGCGCAGCGGGCGGTGATCCCGCGCCCGCCGCCGGTGACGACCAGGAGGTCGTCCGGCGTGAGCGGGGTGCCGGCCGCCGTGGGGGCGTCCAGGGCGAGGGTCGGGGTGACGCGCCGGGTGCCGTCACGGCCCACCTGGACCGGGCCGGCGGCCGCGTCGTACACCTCCTCCAGGACCAGGTCGGCCGCCTTGTCGGCGCCGAGCCCGGGGGCCAGGTCGACCGCGCGGCAGAACAGCTCGGGGGCCTCCACCGCCAGCGTCTTGGCCAGCCCGCCGACACCGCCGGCGGGCGCCGCGTCCTCGCGCAGCTCGTGGAGACCGAAGGATCCGTCGAGCCGGGTGACCGTGACGAAGGCGGCCCGGTGACCGGTGGCCGCGGCGGCGGTCAGCGGGGCGACCAGGTGCCGGGCGACGAGCAGCGTGTGCGCGAGCCTGCGCACACCCTCGGCCCACGGCAGGTCGTCCGCGGCGGCGAAGACGACGGCCAGGTGCGGCGGTTCGTCGCCCAACTCCTCGATGCGAGCGGCGAGTTCGGTGGCGCCCCAGCCGGTCAGCGGCAGGTCGGTCGCGCCCTCGACGCGCTGCGGCACGCCGGGCAGGCGCAGGACCCGCACCCGCCAGCCTTCCGTGCCCAGCCGGGCGGCCACGGCCTCGACGACCTCACTGCCGTCGTCCACGACGAGCGCGCTCGCGCCCTGCGGCGAGCCCCCGAGGAGCCGGTCCGGCAGCGGCAGGTCCAGCAGCGCGGCGTGGCCCCGGCCGATCGCCGCGGGGGCGGTGGGCGAGGACGCGATCGGCGAGGGCGCTTCCGGCACGACGGCCTCGGATGTCTCGGAGGCCCCGTTCATCCCGGTGACGAACCCGACGATGTCACCCAACGTCCGCAGTTCCGCCAGTTGTTCGGGGCCGACCGGGACGGGACTGGGGAACCGCTCCTGGAGGAGGCCCATGATCT
>NZ_JBSHAQ010000047.1:2687-56773 GCF_053611585.1 Streptomyces sp. NPDC054794
TCGACGCGCTTGATGGAGTCGATGCCGAGGTCGGCTTCGACGTCCATGGTGAGGTCGAGCATCTCGGCCGGGTAGCCGGTCTTCTGCGACACGACATCGAGGAGGGCGCCGCGAACGTCGTCGGCGGTGGCGGTGGCGGTCGCCGCGACCGGGGCGGACGGAGCCGTCGCGGTCGTCGCCGTGCGGCTGCCGGTGCCGGGCGTGGTGCTCGTGCCGGGAGTGGTGCCGGTGCCGCCCAGCTCCAGCACGAAGCCGACGATCTCGTTGAGGGTGCGGAGCTCAGCGAGTTGTTCGGGTCCGACGGGGGTGGGGCTGGGGAACCGCTCCTGGAGGAGGCCCATGATCTCGACGCGCTTGATGGAGTCGATGCCGAGGTCGGCTTCGACGTCCATGGTGAGGTCGAGCATCTCGGCCGGGTAGCCGGTCTTCTGCGACACGACGCCGAGGAGGGCGGCGGTGACGGCCTCGGTGCTGATGCCGATGACCGGGACGGAGGCGACGGCCGGTTCGGGGTCCGGCGTGCCGCCGAGGCTGAGTACGAAGCCGACGATCTCGTTCAGGGTGCGCAGTTCGGCGAGTTGCTCGGGGCCGACGGGGGTGGGGCTGGGGAACTGTTCCTGGAGGAGGCCCATGATCTCGACGCGCTTGATGGAGTCGATGCCCAAGTCCGCCTCCACGTCCATGCCGAGGTCGAGCATGTCCGCCGGGTAGCCGGTCTTCTGGGAGACCACGTCGAGCAGGGCCGCCGACACGTCGTCCGCCGAGACCGAGGACGTCGGCCGCGCGGCGGATGTGGGAGCGGGAGTGGTCGGTGCCTCGGAGTGCGCCGTCGGGGCGGCGGTGGCGGGGGCAACCGTGACGGCGGTGACCGTGGCCTCGGGGAGCGCCATCGGTGCGGCGGCGGCCGGCCCCTGGGCGAGCGCCGCCGGTGCGACGGTCGCGCCCGGCTGGACGGTCGGGGTCACGGGAGTCGCCACGGGCAGCTCGGCGACCGGAGCGGCGGAGTCCGCCGGTGCGCCCGCGCCGAGTTCCAACGACGCCAGGTCCCGCAGGATCTCGTTGGCCCGCAGATGCGTGCGCCCGATGGCCAGCCCGTGCTCCTTGACGGAGGCAACGCCCTGGATCACGGAGTCGACCCGGCCCTGCTCGTCGGCCCGCTCCAGGAGCCCCATCATGCGCTGGGCGCTGCTGAGCTGGCCCTTCAGATAGTCGTCGTGCAGGGCCAGGTGGTCGGCGATCAGCGAGGACAGCCGATCCTCGGCCTGTGCGGGGACGGGGGCGGGGTGATGTTCTGCCACGGGCTCGCTCTCCAGGACGTCTTCGGGGAGGGACAGGGCCGCCGGCACCGGCCGCGCGGCGCGCGGCCGCTCGGCCACGGCCGCGGCCGTCGCGGTGGCCGGCACCGGCAGGGGGGCCTTCGCGTCCCGTGGTACCGGCGGCGCGGCCTCGGCCGGCCGGTCCGTGTGGACGGGGCGTGCGGCCGGGTCGGACGGGGAGTCGCCCGGACGCTCGACCCGGTAGCCGTTCTCCAGGGCTTCGCGATACGCGGCCCTGCGGGCGTCGGGCACATGGTTGATGCCGTTGAGCGGCACGGTCATGCCCTTGACGGGCTCGACGGCCGGCGGCTCGGCGGCATAGCCGTCGTCCACCGTCAACGGAAGGCCGAGAACCGCGAGTTGAGCCACGGCGCGCTTGAGGGCGACGTCGGCGTCACCGCCGCTGCCCGGGTCCAGCTGCACCGCGTAGTGCTCGCGCTCGCCGAGGATGCGGTCGACCAGCCGGGTCAGCACGCCCTTCGGGCCGAACTCCACGAACGTACGGAAGCCCGCCGCGTACATCTCCTCGACCCGGTCGGCGAACTCGACGGGCTTGACGAGCTGTTCCACCAGGGTGCGCCGGTTGGCGTCGGCGTCCGAACCGTAGGTGGCGCCGGGCGAATTGGCGAACACCGGACGGCGCGGCGCGCCGATCCCGGCCTCGGCGACCCGGCGTCCGAACTCCTCCACCGCGTGGGCCACGAAGGGGGTGTGGAAGGCCGCGGACACCGGCAGCCGCAGGGCCCGTACGCCGGCCGCGCCCGCCGCCTCCACGAACCGCTCCACGGCCTCGGTGGCACCGCCGACCACGATCTGGTCGGGGGCGTTGCGGTTGCAGACGAGCAACTCGGGGTGCTCGGCGAGTAGTTGACTCGCCTGCTCGGCGAGCGCGGTGACGGCGGCCATGGCGCCGGCGTCGAAGCCGGGCTCGGATCCGGCGCCCCGCGGCGGCGCCATCGCCGCCCCGCGGGCCCGTGCCAGGGCGAAGTACGTGTCGTCGTCGACGGCGCCCGCGGCCCACAGCGCGGCCAGCTCGCCGAAGCTGTGCCCGAGGAACCCGTCGGCATCGAAGCCGAGCCCGGTCAGGTAGCGGTAGTGGCCGGCCGCCAGCGCGCCGATGGCGGGCTGGGCGTACTCGGTGCGGCGCAGCTCGCTCTCCTGGGCCGCGCGGGTCGCCTCGTCGAAGGCCGGCGGCGGGAACGCCACCCGGGACAGCGGCCGTGCGTGCTTCCCGAACGCGGCGTTGGCCCGGTCGAAGGCCGCCCGCAGCGGCGGCAGCGCGAGCACCGCGGCGCGGCCGGGCTCGACGTACTGGCTGCCCTGTCCGGCGAAGAGGGCACCCACCTTGCCCGTGGCGGCGGCCGAGCGGCCGAAGTAGAGGCCCTTGGGGTGCGACCAGGCCTCGGCCGCGGGCCGTGCGCGCAGCTGGGCGGCCGCGAGGGCGCGCAGTTCGGCGAGTTCCGCCTCGGTGCGGGCGACCAGGGCGAGCCGTGGATGGTCGGCGGGAGCCGGGGTGGACACGGGCTCCGCACCGCCCTCCACCGCCCGGACCAGCTCATCCATGTCAGGCGCATGCCATAGGTGAACGCGGCTCACGGGGAACATCACCCGCAGGTCGTCCCCGTCCCCGTGCTCCTCCAGCACCAGGTGGAAGTTGGTGCCGCCGAAGCCGAACGACGAGACGGCCGCCCGGCGCCGAGGACGGCGCGGGTCGCGGATCCAGGGCCGGGTGTGCGTGCCGACGTAGAACGGACTGGTGGGCCAGTCGATCGCGGGGTTCGGCCGCTCCACGTTGATCGTCGGCGGCAGCAGCCTGTGGTGCAGGGCGAGCGCCAGCTTGATCATCCCGGCAGCGCCGGCGGCCGCCTTGGTGTGGCCGATCTGCGACTTCACACTGCCGACGGCGGCGAACTGACGGTCCTCGGTGAACTCCGAGACCACCGCCGAGAGCGCGGAGAGTTCGGTCGCCTCACCGACCGCGGTACCCGTGCCGTGCGCCTCGAACAGCTCGATCGAGTCCGGGGTGACGTCCGCGTCCTCGTAGGCCCGGCGCAGCGCCGCCATCTGCCCCTCCTTGCGCGGGGCGTAGATGGACTTGAACCGGCCGTCGCTCGACGAACCGATGCCCCGCAGGACGGCGTAGATCCGGTTGCCGTCCCGCTCGGCGTCGGCGAGCCGGCGCAGCGCCAGCATGCCGATGCCCTCACCGATGAGGGTGCCGTCCGCGTTCTCGTCGAAGGGGCGGATGCGGCCGGACCTGGAGAAGGCGGGCGTCTTGCTGAAGCACAGGTACATGAAGATGGTGTTCTCGGCGTCGCAGCCGCCCACCAGCATCGTGTCCGAGCGGCGCTCCAGCAGGTCGCCGACCGCGGCCTTGACCGCGCCGAGCGAGCTGGCGCAGGCGGCGTCGATCGTCATGTTGGTGCCGCCGAGGTCGAGGCGGTTGGCGATGCGGCCGGCCACGACGTTGCCCAGCATGCCGGGGAAGGAGTTCTCCTCCCAGGGTGCGAAGGCCAGCTTGAACTTCTCGGCGATCTCGTCGGCGTCCCGGTCGGACAGCCCGCAGCTGCGGACGACCTCCTTGAGGACCGGCGTCTGCAGACGGGCGGAGAGCGGCTGGGTCAGCTGGTTGGCGCCGGTGACACCGAGCACGACGCCGGTGCGTGAGGCGTCGTACCAGCCCTCGTCGGCGCCCGCGTCCTTGAGCAGGTCGCGGGCCACGACGAGGCTCAACAGCTGGAGTACGTCGGTGACTTCGAGGGTGTTGGGCGGGAGCCCGAACTCCAGCGGGTTGAACGGGACGGTGGGGATGAAGCCACCGCGCTTGGAGTACGTCTTGTCGGGTGCGGCGGGGTCGGAGTCGTAGTGCTGCGAGACGTCCCAGTGGGTCGCGGGGACGTCCTCGACGCAGTCCGCGGCCGAGACGACGTTCGTCCAGAACTCGCGCAGGTCGCGGGACTTGGGATACAGAGCGGACAGTCCGACGATCGCGACCGGATCCTTGGCCAGTCGGCGATCGAGGTCGGCGGGGTTCGAAGCGTTCACGGCGAGGCTCTCTTGTCGGACGGGGACGGTCAGACGGCGTGCAGCAACGGTGCGATCACGTCGAGCGAGTCGGGCCGGCTGAGCATCGTGTAGTGGTCGCCCGGACAGACCTGCACGGTCAGTCCGTGCGGGGCGAGCGGCTGCCAGCCGAGCGTGGGATCGCCCGGGACGAGGCTGCGCTCGGCCTTCACCAGCACCAGGGGGAGTGCGGCGGGGGAGGGGTGGTGCGGGGCCGTCAGGCGGTTGTTGCGCAACAGCCCGTCGACATAGGTCTCGTAGAGCTTGCGAAGGCCGGGCAGCGGGGTCTCCGGGAGCAGGGCCCGCGCGGCGACCGCCGCGTCGAGCACCGCGGCGAGGCCCTCATCGGTGCCGCACCCGGCGAGCGCGCCCGGGTCGGGTACGACGCAGCGGCCCCGCTTCGCGCCCAGGTACATGGCGAACCAGCCGAGCAGCAGCTCGGGTTCGAGGGCGTCGTCGGGCTGCTTGTACTCCTCGGTGGGCGCGATGCTGTCCAGGAGCACCAGGCGCTCCGGCCGGCGCTCGGCGGGCATCGCCCCCGTCATGGCGAGCGCCAGGACACCGCCGAAGGACCAGCCCGCCAGGGTGTACGCGGTGGTTGTCGGCTCCAGGTGGCCCAACAGCCCCTGAGCCAGGGCCTCCACGGTCGTCGCGGCCCGCCCGCCGGTCAGCGCCGCCTCCGCGTAGGAGGGGACGGCACCCAGGTCGAGCACGGTCAGGCCGTCGCCCTCCGGCAGGGCGTCGGCCAGGCCCCGGTACACCTGTGCCGCGAGCGCGCCGGGGTGGACGACGTACACCGTCCGGTGGCCGGGGGCGGCGGCGCGGAACGCCCGGGCGACCGGCGGCCGCACATCACGCGGCCGCACGCTGCGCGCTCTCCTCGGCTATGTAGGCCGCCAGCTCCTTGACCGTCGGGTGGTACCAGAGGGTCGTCGTGCTGAGCTCGAAACCGAGCCAGTTCTCCATCTCCCCGGCGAGGATGAGCGCCTCGGTCGAGTCCAGGTCCAGTTCGTCGAAGTACACCTCGCGCGAGACCTCGCCGGTCGCCACGCCCAGACGGTGGGCGATCTTCTCGATCAGCCAGTCCTCGGCCTCACGAGCGGTCACTACGGCCATGGTCGGTCGTCCTTCCCTGAGAACACGGGAATGCCCCGGGATTTGAGAGGCACGCCATTTCCTGCGAATACCGCGGGTAACAAGGACGGCAACTCATCAGTAAGTTGTCGTCGCGCGGAACGGAGCCCAATGGGGCATCAATGGTTCAGACATTTAGTTCGCTGGTTCGCCGAAGACTTCGGAGTGGCCGCCCGAAGCACGCAGGCCACAGTCTTGCCACGTTCCCGAATCCCGAACAACCGCTCTTCCGGAGAGTGGAAAGAAATCCGGGTTGACGGACGTGGACCTGCGCACGGCTAAAGTGTCCGGCGGGTGAAGGACCGAGGTGCGGCGCCGGATTACTACTGGTGGCGTGCCTGCGCCTCGCGTCGGAAGGCGCCGGGGGTCGAATTCACCCGTCGTGTGAAGAACTTGCCGAAGTTGGTCACTTCGGAGAATCCGAGCTGCCGGGCGATGGCGCTCAGGGGCAGGTCCGTGTGGACCAGGAGGCGGCGCGCCTCCAGGGCGACCCGGGCGTCGATCACGTCCTTGGTCGAGGTGCCCGCGACGGCGCGGCAGGCCCGGGCCAGGGCGCGTGTGCTGCAGTTGAGGGCGGCGGCGTAGTCCTCCACCAGCCGGGTGGAGCGGTACGAACGGTCCAGTTCGTCACGGAACTTCAGGAAGAGCTCGCCGTGGTCGCCGCCGAAGGTGTCGGGTTCTGTGTCCTTGTGGCGGAGCCGGCACGTCTGGTCGATGTGGAGCAGCACGACGGCCAGCAGATGCTTCAGGAGCTCCTGGCCCCGGCCCCGGTCCGGCCGCTCGAACTCCTCCTGAAGAAGCCTCAGGACCCCGCGCAGCGCCGTGTGTTCGTTGCTCGTCAGCTGCCAGTGGGAGGGGCGCAGCACGTCGTCGAGCATCCCCGTTCGGGCGCCCAGCCGCAGTGGGAAGTTCTCCGTGAACATCACGACGTCGGCGTCCATGCCGGACGGCGCGAAGCACTGGACCACCTGGTTCGGCCGGGTCCACAGCAACGTGCCCGGACGGCAAGGGAATCGGGTGGAGTCGATCGAGTAGCTCCCGGTCCCCTCCGTGACCAGAACGATCTGGTGGAAGTCGAGCCGGTGCGGGGCGGAGCGGAAGTCCGCGGAGACCGTGCCGCGCAGCTCGCCCAGGGTCGTCGTCGCCAGGCCGAGGCGCGGTCGGCAGGCGGGGGAGTAGGGGATGACGGGGATCCGTAACGATGCGAAATCGACCATGAACGTTCCGGGATCGACCTTTCAATGGCCACTTGAGGGTTCAATGATAGAGGCGGTCGCCCGGTGCCAGGTCACTTCTGGTGCACACAAAAGTCAACACGCACCCATGCCGTGCTTCACGCGCTCATGGCGTGAAGGTGAAGGGAATCAGAACGGGATGACCGCTCCCCGCTCCGCCGCTCCGGAACGCTCAGTCGTCGATCGGACGCTCAGCATCCTCGGCGCCTTCGACAAGGACAATCGCACTCTCACGCTCAGCGATATCAGCCGCCGCTCGGGGCTGCCCGTCGCCACGGTCCACCGCATTGTGAACAAACTCCACGGCTGGGGTGCTTTGGAGCGGTGTGCCGACGGCGGATACAGCATCGGACTGCGTCTGTGGGAGACGGCCGTACTGGCGCCGCGCTCCTCCGCCCTGGCCGCCGCCGCGCAGCCGCACCTGGTCGCGCTGCACGGGCAGACCTCGCTCGCCACGACCCTCGCGATCCGCGACGGCGGCGAGAGCATCTGCCTGTCGTTCGTCTCCAACGACGCGGACGCCGTGGCCTGTTACGGCGGTCCCGGCCGCCGGCTGCCGCTGCACGCCACGGCCGTGGGGCTGGTGCTGCTCGCCCACGCCGGTGACCTCGTCCAGAAGGAGGTGTGCGCCGGCCCGCTGCGCCCGTACACGCGGCACACGATCACCAGCGGCACGCTCCTGAAACGCTGTCTGGCCAAGGTCGGACGGGAGGGCCACGCGGTCGTCCACGGCGCGCTCACCGAGGGCCGGGGCGGCTTCGCGGTCCCCGTGCGCGACGGGCGCGGCGTCGTGGTCGCCGCCGTGGGGGTGGTCGGGGCGGTCGACGTCATCCGGCCGGCGCGGCTGGCACCCCAGGTCCGTGCCGTGGCCGACGCCGTCTCCCGGTGCCTGAGGGCGGACCGTCCGCGGGTCGCGGAGGTCGGCGCCTGACAGGGCGGGGCGAGTCCCAAGACCGGCGCCCGAGTGGGGCGGGCGCCGGTCGTGCGTGGGGGGACGTGCGCGGGGCAAGGCCTTGGGCTTCGCACGGGGCGAGCGCGGCGGTGTAAACGCTCTCATGCTTCCCCGTGCGACCGCGCTGCACACGGTGAGCAAAAGGTATGGCGAAATGGTTCACGTGGCCGCCCCCGCACCGCCGGTCTCAGCAGTCCCGGAACTCCGGTGACTGGTTGAGGATCTGGGCGCGCGGCGAGGTGAACCGGGTGTGCGTCGAACCCCCGCGCGACTCGGGGCGGAAGGCCGCGACCCGGTGGCAGTTCTGGAACGCGAGCGCGACACCGAAATGGCGCTCCAGGCTGCCCCGGATCGCGTCACTGGACAACGCGCGCAGCAACTGCCCGCGTTCCCGCTCCGAGGGCGGCGGGGTCTGGTTGTCGGCGAACTCGGCCTCACCGCCGCGCAGTTCGGCGGTGAGACGGGCGATGAGGTCGTAGGCGTACGGCAGGGACGTGCGGACCGTGGTCACGAAGTCCTCCTCCCGCACCGGGCCGTTCTCGGCTTCGGCGAGCAGCTGCGGGGAGACGTCGAGCGACATGAAGAAGTGTCCTGTCTGTTGTTCGGGTGGATACGTGGGGGACAGTCGCGAGCGGTGGTCAGGCGAGGGCGGCGAACGCCTGTGGCCCGGGCCGGAATTCGGGATCGACCTGGGTGGCGAGCTCCAGCCCCGTGGCCGCGTCGGCCCAGGCGGCAGCGTTGCGCAGATGGAACTCGACGGCGTGCCGGTGGAAGGCGGCCCAGTCCTTGGGCCGCGCGTCGACGGCCGTGCGCAGCCGGTCCAGGGCGCGCGCGTTGTGCGGCTCCAACTCACCGTGGTCCCGGCCCTGCTCCTGGGCGCGCACGAAGGGCGACAGCAGGCAGTGGGCGAGTAGGTCGCCCCCGACGTGGGCGCGCAGGAAGTCCAGGTCGTCCTCGCCGGTGACCTTGTTGCCGACCACGGCGACCGGGACGCCGAACTCGGCCGCGTGGTCGCGGTATTGCCGGTACACCGACAGGCTCTTCAGGGTCGGCTCGACGACCAGGAAGGTCAGGTCGAAGCGGGTGAACAGACCGGAGGCGAAGGCGTCGGCGCCGGCCGTCATGTCGACCACGACGTACTCGCCGGGACCGTCCACCAGATGGTTCAGGTACAACTCGACCGCGCCGAGCCTGGAGTGGTAACAAGCCACCCCGAGATCGCTCTCGTCGAACGCGCCCGTGACCATCAGCGGCACCCCGCCGACCACCCGGACATGCCGGGAGTGGAGCTCGTCGTCCCCCAGGAGGCGCAGCAGCCGCGAGCCACGGCCCGGCGGGGTCGTCTTGACCATGGCGTCGCGGGACGGGATGCGCGGGTTCGTACCCCTCAGATAGTCCTTGATCTCCCCGGTCCGCGTGCTGAGCGGCGGGCCCGCGAACGGTTCCTCCTCGCCGAGCCCGAGGGCGTGCGCCAGGTGCTGGTTGATGTCGCCGTCGACGGCGACGACCGGCGCGCCGCATCGCGCCAGATGACGTGAGAAGAGGGCCGACAGGGTCGTCTTGCCGCTGCCGCCCTTGCCGACGAATGCCACACGCATGACCAACCCCCCTTGTTGAAAATGGATGTCATGATCACATGTTGGTGAGGGTCCGACGCCGTGTCAAATCGGCGGGCGCCCCCGGCGGGTCGCGCCGCCGCGGCGAACTCCGTGGTCCCACGCGGCGAACTCCGCGGTCCCGTGGGTGTGGTCCGGGCCCGGCCGGGTACGCGAGCAGGGCCGCGCCGCCCGCCACGGGTCCGGAGCGGTCCGTACCACCGCCGCTACCAGGGGATACGCCATGGAGACACCCGCCTACGACTACTTCCCGACGCCCGCCCAGCAGGCGCTCGACGCGCTGGCCGTGAACGCCGAGGACCCGGCCGCCCTGGACACGCTCGCGAGCAGCGACGTGCTCATCCCCGTGCCCGACGACGCGTCGGACGCGGACGCCGCCGACCCCTCGGCGGTGGCCCTGCCCGTGATGGACCGGCCCGGAGGCCAATCGGTCGTACCCGTGTTCACCTCGGAGGGGGCGATGGCCGACCTGCTGCCGTTCGTCTCCCGCTACCGACTGGTCCCGCTGGGCGCCCTCGCCTCGCAGTGGCCCGACGACGACCTCGCCCTCGCCATCGACGGCAGCTCCGCCCACGCCCTGACCCTCACCTCGGAAGGCGTCCGCACGCTCCTGGCCCGCCCGACGGGCTGAACGGGGCCCGGCTGCCGCACGCGGGCGGCCCGACCCGGCGGTACGCCCGCCGGGTCCGGTTCAGAATGGCCGCATGGAATGGATCTCCGGCGTGGCCGGGGCGCTGTTGCTCGCAGTGGTCCTCAGCAGCATCCTGCGCACGCTCGTGGTGCCCCGCGGCCTGTACTCCGGGCTGGTGTTCCGCCTGTGGTGGACGCTGCGCCGACTGCTGCGCCTCACCAGCCCCCGCGGCGGCTACGAGAACATCGACCGCGCGCAGACCTGGCTCGCCCCGCTGATGCTGATCGGCACGCTCGCCAGCTGGCTCGGCGGCGCCCTCCTCGCCTTCGGCCTGCTCCTGTACGCGGTGTCCCCGCTGTCCTGGTCCAACGCCTTCCGCGAGGCCGGCTCCAGCATGTTCACCCTCGGCTTCGCCAGCGGCAACCGGCTCAAGCTGTCGGTCCTCGACTTCGTCGCGGCGGCCACCGGACCGGTCGTCATCGCCCTGCAGATCGCCTACCTGCCCACGCTCTACGCCGCCTACAACCGCCGCGAACTGGAGGTCACCCTCCTTCAGTCCCGGGCCGGCGAACCCTCCTGGGGCCCCGAGATCCTGGCCCGGCAGTGGCTCGTCGACACCGAGACCGCCCTGCCCGAGCTGTACCGCTCCTGGGAACGGCTCGCCTCGGACATGGGCGAGAGCCACTCCACGTACCCGATCCTGCTGACCTTCCGCTCCCCACGCGCGCACCGCAGCTGGCTGGTCGGTCTGATCGCGGTCATGGACGCGGCGGCCATGCAGCTGGCGCTCGCGCCGCGCAGCGCCCCGCCGGAGGCCCGGCTGGTGCTGCGCGCGGGGTTCAGCGCGCTGCGCGACATCGCCCGCGCCCTGCGCATCCCCTTCGACGCCGACCCGCGGCCGGACGCCGCCCTGCAGCTGACCCTGGTCGAGTTCGACGCGGCGGCGGCGATGCTGGAGGCGGCGGGCTTCAGATCCGAGCGCACCGTCGAGGAGGCGTGGCCGCAGTTCCGCGGCTGGCGGATCAACTACGAGACGATCGCCTACGAACTGTGCCGCCGCTGCGACGCCGTACCCGCCCTGTGGACCGGTCCGCGCGACTTCGCCGCGAGCCCCATCCCGCCCCGGCGCCCGGCGGACCGCCGTCCCGGCGAAGGTCGGCCGGAACTGCCCCCTGCCAGGGGGTAGTGCACCCGGTTCCGGAGGGAAGATCCCAGCGAAGGACGCTAAGGACAGGGATGGCGAGAGGGGCGGATGATCGTGAGGGTCGTCCTGCTGGGCACGGCCGCCGGCGGCGGATTCCCGCAGTGGAACTGCGCCTGCGTGCTGTGCGTGGCCGCCCGGGACGGCAAACTGCCCTCCCGCACCCAGGAATGCGTGGCGCTCAGCGGCAACGGACGCGACTGGTGGCTGCTCAACGCCTCGCCCGACATCCGTACCCAGCTCAACGCGGCCCCGGTCCTGTGGCCCGGGCCCGGACCGCGCGACACCCCGCTGCGGGGCGTCCTGCTCACCGACGCCGAGGCCGACCATGTCACCGGCCTGACCGTGCTGCGCGGGGCGGCCGGCCTGAAGGTGTACGCGGCCCCGCCGGTCCGCGCCGCGCTCGCCCCCGCACGCGTCGCGCTCGACCGCTACGCCCCCTGGGAATGGGCCGACAGCCTGGCCGACGGCGGGTTCGTGCTGGCCGGCGGGCTGGTGGTCACCGCCCACCCGGTGGGCACCAAGGTGCCGAAGTACGTACCGGTCGCCGGGTCGCCGGAGCCGGACGACCGCTGGGTGACGGCCTACCGTGTCGAGGACCTGTCCACCGGAGGGGTCCTGGTGTACGCGCCCTGCGTGTCCGCCTGGTCGCCGGTGCTGGACGAGTTGTGCGCCTCGGCCGACTGCGTGCTGCTGGACGGCACGTTCTTCGGCGCCGACGAGATGGGCACGGCCGTGCGACCGGGTGCCGGGCAGGCGGAGATGGGGCACCTTCCGGTCATCGGACCGAACGGCAGCCTCGCCGCGCTGCAACGCCACCCCGGCGCGCGCCGGATCTACACCCACCTCAACAACACGAACCCGCTGCTCGACCCGGCATCGGTGGCCCGCGCGCAGGTGGCCGAAAAGGGTGTGCAAGTCCTGCCGGACGGGGCCGAGTTCAAGGTCTGATCAGCTGTACTGCCGGCCCGGCGCCTGCTACTCGGCCGGCTCTTCGAGCATCCGGGCCAGTACTCCGCGCTGCAGCGGCAGTACCTCCGTGTGCAGGTCGCGGCCCTTGCGGGTGAGGGCGACCCAGACGCCGCGCCGGTCCTCCGCACAGACGGACCGCTCCACCAGGCCCTCCCGCTCCAGCCGTCCGATCAGCCGGGACAGCGCGCTCTGGCTGAGGTGGACCCGCCCCACCAGGTTCTGCACGCGGTACTGGTCACCCTCCCGGAGCGACTCGGAGGCCAGGATGTCGAGCACCTCGAAGTCGCTCGCGCCCAGCCCGTGCGGATGCAGTGCCCGGTCGATCTCGCACATCGTGCGCGCGTGCACCGACAGGATGTCCCGCCAGCGCTGCTCCAGCAGGCCCTCGGCCGTCTTGACTGCCATACCCGCACGGTAACACCGATTCAGCCAATTGTTGAGCGTGCAACTAGTGCGGGTGCGGGCGGTCGTCGGGCCTCAGGCCACCGGGTCCTGGATGAGCCCCAGCAGGTTGCCGTCGGCGTCCTTCACGGAGGCGATCAGCTTGCCGCCGCCGACGTCCGTCACGTCCTGGAGCGTCTCGGCGCCGGCCTCCAGCAGGGCCGCGAGCCGGGTCCGGATGTCGGAGACGTGCCAGTACGGAACCGGCCCGGTCATGCCCTTGGCGTGCCCGTTCGGGTCGAGACCGATCTCCTGCCCGGCGGTCCGGAAGCCGACGTAGTACGGCGCGTCGGCGTAGGGCTCGACACCCAGCGCGGCGGTGAACAGGGCCTTCGCCCGGTCCAGGTCCTTGACGGGGTAGATGATCGTCTGCAGGCCGGTGGTCATGGAACTCACTCCTTCGCAGGATGGACGCCGACACGTTCCGTCGGCGCTTTCACGCTAGGTCCTGCGACCACGCCACGGCTTCTCCGATCCTGACCGCTTGGCACCCGCTTCGGCCATCGCCGAGCCCGCGCCGACCGGGCCCGGCCGTACGGGGGTGACCGGGCTGTTCCGCCTGTTCCGGCCGCCGGGGGCGAACGGGCGCCCGTCATGGGGCCGTTCGGTCCCGGACAAGGGCCGCGGAGTCCCGGGCGTGGCGGCTTCGAGTGCGGGACAGTGGGAATTCGGGGTACGAGGAGGCTCGGACGGAGGCGACGAGATGTTGAGGACTCCCGTCGGTGACAGGCGCCTGGACATCCTGGAGTGGCTGAAGGACCCGGCCGCCCACTTCCCTTCCCCACGTCATGCCGACCCCGCCGAGGACGGCGTCACCGCGCGTGCGGTCGCCGCCAAGCTGGGCGTGTCCCGCCGCGTCGCCGACACCCACCTCGGCCTCCTCACCCGCATCGGCCTGCTCCGCACCAAGAAGATCCGGCACCGCACGTATTACCGGCGCGACGAGGTCCGCATCGCCGAGGTGGCCCGGATGTTCGAGAAGGGCTGGTAGGGCTGATAGGGCTGGTGGGGGAGCGGGCCCGGCCCGGCCGCCTGCCGCGGGGGCGCTGACCGGGCTGCGGTACCTGCTCGGCGTGCTGGAGGCGATCGGCTCACGAACGCGGTGAAGTACGCGAAGTGACCCCGGTGGACACCCGCCGGTAGCCTGTGGCCCGGCCGCGAGCGCTCGGCAGGGGCCGAACAGGAGACGTACGAGGATGACCGCCCCGGAAGCAGAGAGCCTCCGTGTCCGCCCCACCCCACCACGCCGGTCGGCCTGGCGTGCCCAGCTACCGGTCGTGGGGGTGGTCGCACTCGGCGGGGCCCTCGGCGCCACCGCCCGTTATGCCCTCTCCCTGGCCTGGCCCACCTCGATCGGGGGCTTCCCGTGGGCCACTTTCCTGATCAACGTCGTCGGCTGTGCCGTGATGGGCGTGCTCATGGTGCTCATCACCGAGGTGCGGACCGTCGACCGACTGGTGCGCCCCTTCTTCGGCACCGGCGTGCTCGGCGGCTTCACCACGTTCTCGACGTACGCCGTCGACGTGCAGCAGCTCGCCGACGACGGCCACCCGGCCGAGGCGCTCGTCTACCTAGCCGCGACCCCCCTCGCGGCGCTCACGGTGGTCTGGCTCGCGTCGGCCACGGCCCGCCGCGTCCTGTCCGGGAGGCGACGGCGACCGGGCTCGCCCGCCGCGCCGCTCGGTGCGAGCGAGGCGGACGAATCGGGCGAAACGGTCACCGGAGGTAAGAAGTCGTTGTGAACTGGCTGTTGGTCGTACTGGGGGCCGTGGTCGGCGCCCCGCTGCGCTATCTGACCGACCGCGCCGTTCAGTCGCGGCACGACTCGGCGTTCCCCTGGGGCACTTTCGTGGCGAATGTCACCGGCTGTCTCGTTCTCGGCCTGCTGACCGGCGCGGTCTCCGTGGGCGCGGCCGACGCTCACCTGCGGCTTTTGGTGGGCACCGGGCTGTGCGGGGCCCTGACGACCTACTCGACGTTCTCGTACGAGACGCTGAAGCTGACCGAGACCGGTGCGGGGCTCTACGCTGCGGCCAACGCCGTCGCGAGCGTGACGGCGGGTCTGGGTGCGGCCGTCGGCGGCGTGGCGCTCGCCGAGGTGTTCTGGGCGTAGGCACACCGCGGATGTCCGGGCATACTTGCTTCGTCTACAGCGCTGTCGACCAAGTCTCCGGAAGGCCGGGCCTTCGGGAGACCGGCCTCGGGGAGACCGGATCTCGGAAGTCGGGCTTTTGGAAGGCCGGCCCGCGCAAGGCATCCTCGGAAGACCGCATCGCCGGCACATCGACCCTCACCACGCCGCATCCCGGAACAACGCACCCCCCGCAGAAGACCACACCGCCCGAAGACCACCTCGTCAGAACTGGATCCTATGAGCGCCATCTCCGTCGGTCAGGCCGTCGTCCTCGGAGTCGTCGAGGGGGTGACCGAATTCCTCCCCGTGTCCTCCACCGGTCACCTCAAGATCACCGAGGGGCTCATGGGCATCCCCGTCGACGACAAGTCCGTCGTCGGGTTCTCGGCGGTCATCCAGGTCGGCGCCATCGCCGCCGTGCTCGTGTACTTCTTCAAGGACATCGTGCGGATCGTCTCCGCCTGGGGCCGTGGCCTGCGCAACCGCGAGGAGCGCCAGCACCACGACTACAAGTTCGCCTGGTGGGTGATCTACGCGACGATCCCGATCGTCCTGGTGGGCCTGGCCGCCAAGGACCTCATCGACGGTCCGCTGGCCTCGCTCTGGGTGGTCGCGGGCTCGCTGATCGTCGGCAGTGGTGTGATGTGGGCGGCGGACCAGATGGGTCGCCACAAGCGTGGTGAGGACGACACCTCGTTCAAGGACGCGATGCTGGTCGGCTGCTCGCAGATCCTCGCCCTGCTCTTCCCCGGCTTCTCCCGCTCCGGTGCCACCATGTCCACCGCGCTCATCCTGGACCTGGACCGCGTCGCCGCCACCCGCCTCTCCTTCTTCCTCGGCATCCCGGCCCTGACCGGCGCCGGCCTGTACGAGCTCAAGGACGCCCTCGGCGCCGGCGTGGGCGCCGCCCCGCTGGTCGTCGGCACGGTGGTCTCCTTCGTCGTCGCGTACGCCTCCATCGCCTGGCTGCTGAAGTTCGTCGCCAAGCACAGCTTCAACGCGTTCGTGATCTACCGGATCGTGGTGGGCCTGGCGCTCTTCGGGCTGCTGACCGGCGGGGTCATCGACAGCTGAGCGACTCCGCTCCCGACACGGGGTGCGATGCCTGCATTCAGGCGTCGCACCCCGTGAATGTTTTCTTTCCACCGGTCTTGACAGTTCCCTCCCGCAACCCGCACGATCGCACCGTGAACCTGTCAGACAGCCAGACAGGTGGCCGGGCCCCTCGGCGCGTCAGCGCCATGGAAGCGGTGCTCGCCCACCTCCGCGGAGCCATCGAGCGCGGCGAGTACGCCATCGGCGACAAGCTGCCCTCCGAGGCGGAGCTCTGCCGCACCCTTGAGGTCTCCCGGCCCGTGCTGCGCGAGGCCCTGCGGGCGCTGCAGACGATGGGCCTGACCGTCTCCCGGACCGGCAAGGGCACCTTCGTCGTGGCCGGGGCCGTCGAAGACCCCACCTTCGGCGACTACGCGGCCAGCGATCTGCTGGAGGTGCGCCGTCACATCGAGATCCCGGTCGCCGGGTACGCGGCCGCGCGCCGTACGCCCGAGAACCTGGACCACCTGGCCCATCTGCTGGACCGGATGGAGCGGGAGACGGACACCACCGCCTGGGTCGCGATGGACACCCTCTTCCACCTCGCCGTGGCCGAGGCCGCCCAGAACCCGGTGTTCCGCCGGGTCATCGAGGAGATCCGCGACGCGCTGGCGCGTCAGTCGGCCTTCCTCAACGAGCTCGGCGGCCGCCGCGAGCAGTCCAACCGGGAGCACCGGGCGATCGTCGAGGCGCTGGTCGACGGCTGCGAGCACGACGCGGTCCAGGCCATGAGCCACCACCTCGACCGCGTCGAGACGACCCTCACCGACATCGTGCGCCCCACGCGCGCGGACACTCCCACGGAAGGCGGACCCGAGGCGTGAGCGAGCAGTTCCTCATCCGCCGACGTGTTCCAGATCGTCCTGAACCCTGCCACCCGCTCTTCCGGCGGAAGACCCAGCAGGGCGAGCTCACCCGGCCCGGCCACCGACTGCCGGGTTCCCCCTGGACCGAACTCGTGACGCCGGCCTTCCCGGCCGCCGTCCTGGTCCTCATGTACGCCGACGGCGGCGCCGGACGCACCACCGTGCTGTGCCTGCCGCTGATCGTCGGAGCGCTGGTCGCGGGCTGGTACGCCATCCGCGGCCGTGTGGCGCGCAAGTCCACCGGAGCCGACGCGTGAAACCCGTGTCGGTCCACTCCCACCCACCAGTGATCCGGGCAGTCATGTACAGCAGTTCACCCGCGGACGCACCCCTTGTCCGTGAGCCCCTCCACGCTCCCGTCGCCCACCTGATACGCGGCGGGGTCGTGGAGGGCATCCACTACGGTTCCGTCGTCGTCCTCGGTGTCGACGGCCAGGTCCAGTTCCAGCTCGGCGACATCGAGGCCGCCTTCTACCCGCGTTCCGCCCTCAAGCCCGTGCAGGCCGTGGCCATGCTGCGGGCCGGGCTGCCGCTCGACGGCGACCTGCTGTCGCTGGCCGCGGCGAGCCACTCCGGCGAGGAACGCCACCTCGCCGGCACCCGGCGGATCCTTCAGCTGGCCGGCCTCGCCGAGGACGACCTGCGCAACGTCCCCGACATGCCCTTCGACCCGGTCGTCCGGGACGCCTGGGTGCGCGAGGGTCGACCGCCCTCCCGCCTCGCCCAGAACTGCTCCGGCAAGCACGCGGCCATGCTCTGGACCGCGAAGCTGGCCGGCTGGTCCCTGGACGACTACCTCGACCCGGCCCACCCCCTCCAGCAGGCGATCGCGGCGACGGTCGAGGACCTCACCGGGCAGCGCGTCGCTCGGGTGACGGTCGACGGCTGCGGCGCCCCGCTGTTCTCCATCTCCCTGCACGGCCTGGCCCGGGCCCTCGCGCGTATCACCACGGCCGCGCCGGGCACCCCCGAGGCGCGGGTCGCGGACGCGATGCGCGCACACGCCGAGATGGCCTCCGGCGCCGGCCGGGACGTGGCCGCGCTGATGCGCGCCGTGCCCGGGCTGCTCGCCAAGGACGGCTTCGAGGGCGTCCAGGTCGCCGCCCTGCCCGACGGCCGGGCCGTCGCCGTCAAGATCGCCGACGGTGCGAACCGCGCCCGCGTCCCGGTGGCCGCGTCCGCCCTCGCCCGGGCCGGCGTCGACCCCGCCCTGCTCACCGAGTTCGCGGGCGAACCCCTGCTCGGCGGCGGGCAACCGGTCGGCTGCGTCCGTCCGGTGCGCGCCCTGGACGCGGTGCCGCTGACGGCCTGCGCGTAGGGCTCCGCCGGTTCGACACGTTCTTCGTCCGCGGGCCGTCCGTCTCTGTCCGCGGGTCGTCCGTGGCTGGTCGCGCCGTTCCCCGCGTCCCTTTGGGGGCGCTCGTCCGCCGGCGGTCTGCGTGTAGTGCTCCGCCGGTTCGGCCGGTTCTTGGTCTGCGGGTCGTCCGTGGCCGGTCGCGCAGTTCCCCGCGCCCCTTCGGGGCGCTCGTTCTCACCCCTCAGAAAGAAGCCGCACCCTCATGACGACCGCCGCCACTCGAAGTGAGCACGACCTGCTCGGCGACCGCGACGTCCCCGCCGACGCGTACTGGGGCGTGCACACCCTGCGCGCCACGGAGAACTTCGCCATCACCGGCACCCCGATCTCCGCCTACCCGCATCTGATCGACGCCCTGGCCGCCGTCAAGGAGGCCGCCGCCCTCGCCAACGAGGAACTCGGCCTGCTGGAGCCGAGGAAGGCGGCCGCGATCGTCGCCGCCTGCCGGGAGATCCGGGCCGGCGAGCTGCACGACCAGTTCGTCGTGGACGTCATCCAGGGCGGGGCCGGCACCTCGACGAACATGAACGCGAACGAGGTCATCGCCAACCGGGCGCTGGAACTGCTCGGCCACGAGAAGGGGCAGTACCGGCACCTGCACCCCAACGAGGACGTCAACCTCGGTCAGTCCACCAACGACGTCTACCCGACCGCCGTCAAGGTCGCGACCGTCTTCGCCGTGCGCGGGCTGCTCAAGGCGATGGCCGTGCTCCAGGACACCTTCGCCCGCAAGGCCGTCGAGTTCCGCGACGTCCTGAAGATGGGGCGCACCCAGCTGCAGGACGCGGTGCCGATGACGCTGGGGCAGGAGTTCTCGGCGTACGCCGTCATGCTCGACGAGGACCGCAGCCGGCTCGCCGAGGCGGTCGAGCTGATCCACGAGATCAACCTGGGCGCCACCGCGATCGGCACCGGGCTCAACGCCCCCGCCGGATACGCCGAGTCCGCCCGCCGCCACCTCGCCGACATCACCGGGCTGCCCCTGGTGACCGCGGCCAACCTGGTCGAGGCGACCCAGGACTGCGGCGCCTTCGTCCAGATGTCCGGCGTGCTCAAGCGGATCGCCGTCAAGCTCTCCAAGAGCTGCAACGACCTGCGCCTGCTGTCCTCCGGTCCGCGCGCGGGCCTCGGCGAGATCAACCTGCCGCCGGTGCAGGCCGGTTCGAGCATCATGCCCGGCAAGGTGAACCCCGTGATCCCCGAGGTGGTCAACCAGGTCGCCTTCGAGGTGATCGGCAACGACGTCGCCATCACCATGGCCGCCGAGGCCGGGCAGCTCCAGCTCAACGCCTTCGAGCCGATCATCCTGCACTCCCTCTCGGAGAGCATCACCCACCTGCGGAGCGCCTGCGTGACGCTCGCCGAGCGCTGCGTGGCCGGCATCACCGCCAACACGGCGGCGCTGCGCGCGACCGTGGAGAACTCCATCGGCCTGGTCACCGCCCTCAACCCGCACATCGGGTACACGGCGGCCACCGACATCGCCAAGGAGGCCCTCGCCACCGGCCGTGGGGTCGCCGAACTCGTCCTGGAGAAGGGCCTGTTGCCCGCCGAGACCCTCGCGGACCTGCTCCGTCCCGAGATCGTCGCGGGCAGCACCGCTCCCGCCGCCTGACCTGCGTACACCCACCCGCGACCACGCGCCCGAACCGGCTCGGAGGCACAATGGTGATCATGACAACGACGTCGTCCCTCGCCTTTCTGCCGGTCCTGGAGCGCATCGCGGAGGAGATCGAGCGGACGCCCGGCCGCGGGCGTCCCGCCGACTACATCCCGGCGCTCGCCGCCTGCGATCCGCGCCGCTTCGGCATGGCCGTCGCCGAACTGGACGGGACGGTGTACGGGGTGGGGGACTGGCGGCAGCCGTTCTCGACGCAGTCCATCACCAAGGTGTTCACCCTCGCCCTCAGCCTGGCCCGCGAGGGCGACGAGCTCTGGGAGCACGTGGGCCGCGAGCCCTCCGGCAACCCGTTCAACTCCCTGATCCAGCTGGAGTACGAGAACGGCATCCCGCGCAACCCGTTCATCAACGCGGGCGCGCTCGTCGTCACCGACCGGCTGCAGACCCGTACCGGCGACGCGGCCGGTGAGCTGCTGGCCTTCCTGCGGACCGAGAGCGGCAACCCGGAGCTCGACTTCGACCAGGAGGTCGCCGCCTCGGAGTCCGCGCACGGCGACCGCAACGCCGCGCTCGCCCACTTCATGGCCTCCTACGGCAACATCGACAACGACATCCCGGTCCTGCTCGACCAGTACTTCCGCCAGTGCTCCGTCGAGGCATCCTGCGCCGACCTCGCCCTGGCCACCTCCTTCCTGGCCCGGCACGGCATCCGCGCCGACGGCACCCGGCTGCTGACCCGCAGCCAGGCCAAGCAGGTCAACGCGGTGATGCTGACCTGCGGGACGTACGACGCGGCGGGCGACTTCGCCTACCGGGTCGGGCTGCCCGGCAAGAGCGGGGTCGGCGGCGGGATCATCGCGGTCGTACCGGGGCGGTGCACGCTGTGCGTGTGGAGCCCCGGACTGGACGAACGCGGGAACTCCGTCGCGGGTGTGGCCGCCCTCGACCGGTTCACGACCCTGACCGGACTGTCCGTGTTCTGAGACCGGACTCACACTCCGGTCACGCGCAGGCCGCTCTCCAGAGGGCGGCACGTCGCTTTCCGGCCACCCGGCCTTGACACGCTTTCCGAGTGTTGGCCATGGCTTTTCCCGTCGATCTCCGCCGCTGCCAGATACTGGGTCTGGCCGGTACCGCCTCTCTCGCCCTGGGCGGTGAGACGGCCGGAGCGCTACCCGTCCGGGAACTGCTGGCCCCCGCCTCCGCCCAACGGGCCCTCGGCCTGGTCGGGGTGTACTTCGGCGTCGTCCTGCTGATAGCGGCCTGGCTGCTGCTCGGACGCCTGGTCCGCGGCTCCGAGCCGCCGACCCCGCGCTCCCTGCTGCTCGTGCTCGGCGTCTGGGCGGCCCCGCTGCTGCTCGCGCCCCCGCTGTTCAGCCGGGACGTGTACAGCTACCTCGCGCAGGGCGCCATGGTCGACGCGCACATGGACGTGTACGCGCACGGGCCGGCGCAATTGGGCGGACCGCTGGCCGACGAGGTCGCCCCGGTCTGGCAGAACACCGCCGCCCCGTACGGCCCGGCCTTCCTCGCCGTGGCCTCCGCGCTGTCCGGCCTCACCCGCGGTGAACTGCCCGCGGGACTCTTCGGGATGCGGCTCGTCGCCCTCCTCGGGGTGGCGCTGATGGCGGCCGCCCTGCCCCGGCTGGCCCGGCACAGCGGCGCGGACCCGGCCGCCGCCCTGTGGCTGGGCGCCCTCAACCCGCTCGTCCTGCTGCACCTGGTCGCGGGCGCCCACAACGACGCGATCATGCTCGGGCTGCTCGGCGTCGGACTGGCCGCGGCCCTGGGCCGCTGGCCCGTCCTGGGCGCCGTCCTCGTCACCCTGGCCGCCCTGGTCAAGGCTCCCGCCGCGCTCGGCCTCCTCGCCGTCGTGGCGGTCCAGGCGCGCGCGGGCCGCCACCCGTTGCGCGCCGTCCTCACGACGACGGCCGCCGCCGCCGCGACCACCGCGGTGGCGACGGCCGTCGCCGGTACGGGCTACGGCTGGATACGCGCCCTGGACACCCCGGTGTCCCCGCACAACTGGGCGCTCACCAGTCTGTTGGGCCGCGCCACCGGCGCGCTCCTCGACCACCTGGGCAGCGACCTCGCGCCGCTCGCCGTCCCGGCCTGGCACCTGCTGGGCCTCGCGGTCACCGCCGTCGCCGTCCTGTTCATATGGCTGCGGCTCCGCCTGAGACCGGTGTACGCGCTCGGCCTCAGCCTGCTGACGGTGGCCGTGTTCGGCCCGGCCATCCGCCCCTGGTACGTGCTGTGGGGGCTGTTCCTGATCGCGGCCGCCGCGCCCAACACGTCGGTACGACACCGGGTGGCGGCCCTGGCCGGAGTGCTTGCGCTCGCCGTCCTGCCGAGCGGAGGCCCCGCCGACACGGGGCAACTGGTGCTCGCCGTCTCCGGAGGTGTCCTCGGCGTGGTCGTCCTGTGGCAGGCCCATCAGGCGGCGCAGGCCCCGGCGCTAGGACGGACGGCATGAGCCGGCCCCGTACCGAACGAGGGCGCCTGGCCCTCGTCCTCGTCCTCGCCGCCGCCGTCACGGTCTTCACGGCGACCGTGCCGCTGCTGCGCGACTGGTTCGACCTGCGCGTCTACTACGGGACCGTGGACGCCTGGGCCCACCACGGCGGCCGGATCTACGACTACCTGGTGCCCGGGACGACGTACGGCTTCACCTACCCGCCGTTCGCCGCGGTCGGCATGCTGCCGATGGCGGTGCTGGGCTGGCACGCGGCGGTCGTGGTGGCGCTGCTGCTCAACCTGGTCGCGCTGGCCGTGGTCCTGCGTGTGCTGGCCGGACCCGAGTGGCGCCGGTACGGCTGGTACGGCTGGTCCCTGGCCGCCTGCGCTCTCGCCCTGTTCGAGCCGCTCCGCGACACCTTCAGCTTCGGCCAGGTGAACGTCCTGCTGCTGGCGCTCGTGCTGGGCGACTGTCTGCTTCTGGCGACCGGGCGGGGCCGTTGGGCGGGCGCCGGGATCGGCCTCGCCGCCGCGATCAAACTCACCCCGGCCGTCTTCATCGGACTGCTGCTGCTCGCCCGCCGGTGGGGGGCCGCCGCTGTCGCCACCGCCGTGGCGATCGGCGCGACGGCGCTCGCGGCCTGGGTCGATCCGGGAGCCTCGCGCTTCTACTGGACCAAGGCGCTGTGGGACACCAGCCGGGTGGGCCGGCTCGACTACGTCTCCAACCAGTCGCTGCAGGGCGTGCTGGCCCGGCTGGGCGAACCCGGCCGCCCGTTCTGGGCGGCGGCCGTCCTGCTCGTCCTGTGCGTGTGGGCGTGGCGGGTGCACCGGGCCGTGGAGGCGGAGGACTGGATTGCCGCGTTCGCGCTCACCGGTCTGACGGCCTGTCTGATCAGCCCGATCACCTGGGTGCACCACCTGGTGTGGCTGCTGCCGTCCTTCGCCGTGCTGGTCCGCGCGGGCCACGCGCGGGTCGCGGGCGTCCTGTACGCGCTGATGTGCACGAGTGTGGTGTGGCTCTGGTTCGAGGACGCGGGCGGCATCGACGGGTTCCTCGGCAGCAACACGTACACGTGGATCACGCTGGGGCTGCTGCTGGGGCTGCCGACGGGTCAGTCGCGCGACGCCCTACCGTTCTTGCCCCGCAGTGCCAGCACCAGCGCTCCGGCGCCGAGCCCGGCGGCGCCGGCGATGACACCGGTGTCGGGCCAGTCGGACTCCCCGTCCTGACCGGTCGTCGCGGCGGCCGCCACCGCCGCGGCGGCACTGGGCCGGGCCGCGCTGCGCAGGCCGTCCAGCGAGCCCACCGGTTCGACGCGGCCGGCCGCCCCGAAGCCCCAGTCCAGCAGCCCGCGGGCCTCCTCGTAGACGGTCAGCCCGCCGTCCTCCTGGGGGTTCATCACCGTGACCACGAGCGTGCGTCCGCCCCGGCGGGCGGCGGCGACGAGCGTGTTGCCGGCCTCGCTGGTGTAGCCGTTCTTGATGCCGATCAGACCCGGGTACCGCGCCACGCCGTCCTCGCCGGTCAGCAGCCGGTTGGTGTTCTCGATGCCGAACGTCCCCGCCTCGCCGGGGAACTGGGCCGAGGCGGTGGAGCAGTAGCGGGCGAAGTCCGGGTTGCGCAGCCCGGCCCGGCCGAAGACGGCCAGGTCGTAGGCCGAGGAGACCTGGTCGGGCGCGTCGTAGCCGTCCGGGGAGACGACATGGGTGTCGCGGGCGCCCAGGTCGCGGGCCTTGGCCTGCATCCGGGTCACCGTGGTGTGCCAGCCGCCGTTGAGGGAGGCCAGCACGTGCACGGCGTCGTTGCCGGAGCTGAGGAAGACTCCCCGCCACAGGTCGGCCACCCGGTAGGTGTGCCCCTCTTCGACGCCGACCAGGCTGCTGCCTTCGCCGACGCCCGCCAGCTCCTCCGCCCGCACCGTGTGCTGGACGCCGCCGGGCAGGGTCGGGAGCACGGTGAGGGCGAACAGGGTCTTCAGCGTGCTGGCGGGGGGCAGCTTGCGGTGCGCGTCGTGCGCGGCCAGCACGTCGCCGGTGCCGGCGTCGGCCACCAGCCACGACAGCGCGGAGACGTCCGGGACCTCGGGCGCCCCGGGCAGTGGCCTGACCTGCGTACCGGACCGGTAGAGGACCGACGGCTGCGGCACCGTCGCCCCGGTGCGGGGGCCGGCGGCGGCGGGCGTGATCATCAGGACGCCCGCCACCCCGAGGGCGCAGGTCGACACGAGCACCCGGGAAGAGAATCCGATCGTCATATGATCAACCTAGAAACGGAGCCGTCGTGCGGCGCGGTGCCCGGGCCGGACGGTGGACGCGAGCAACCCGGATGCCGCACTGGCGGGGCGGGACGCGGGCCCGCATCGGGTGCGACCGCCGTCATCACTCCCTAGGCTCGGCGTTGCCGTACCGATGCCTGTGAGGTGGAGTGTCCTCATGACCACAGCCCGGGACCTGACGTTCACCGCCATGGACGTGTCGCCCAGCCGCCCCGTGGAACAGGGGGACCTGTCGCTCGCGCTGGCGGGAGCCGAGCTGATCGACCTCCTCACCGGCGAGGCCGTCACGCTGGACGACGACCTGATCGTGCCCGGTATGCGGGTGGCCACGGCCGACCGTCTGCTGGGGCAGGCCGACGAGGCGCTGGTCCGGGAGCGGCCGTACGAGTCGGTCGAGGACTGGCTGTGGCGCCGGGGCCGTGGCCTGGCCTCGGCGTATGTGGCCGCCTTCGAGAAGGAGGGGCAGCTCGCGCGGCAGCGGCACCGCTGGCTGCCGTTCCGGGAGGGGCGCACGGAACTGGCCGACTCGCCCGACCGCCACGCGGCGGCTGACCGGTGGGCCTCGCGGGAGCCCGTCCTGGTGGCCCTGGCGGCGGCCGTCGGGATCGGTGAGAAGACAACCGGGGACACCTCGGGGGTGGAGAACGCGGACGTGGAGACCGTGCTCGCCACGGTCGACGACGCGCTCCTGGAACTGGAGGCCGTACGGCAGCGGCGCGCCATCGAGAAGGCCGCCTTCGACAACGTCTGGCGCGGCGAGTGACGAGCGGGCCCACCTCCCGGCCCGGTGCGCGAAGGCGCGGTCTTGAACCGGCGATGAACTTCGTGGGCCCCAACCACCGTGCGTGTGGCGCGAATTGACGTGTGAGTCGCGGGAATCGTACGTTCCCCGCGTCTTCGCCGACCACGCGACGGAAGGTGCTCCATGCGCCGGACCACAGGGGCAGCCATCGCCATGGGGGTGGCGGCAGGTCTTGCCGTCGCCGGCGGTGTCGCGCACGGCGCCAATACCGCCCCGGCCACGCCCCGGCCACCACGACGTCATCGGCCGCCGCGCCGGCCCGGCCCGCGGCGCCCGCGCGGTTCGCCCACCCGGGAGTGCTCAACAGCCGGGCACGGCTGGACTTCGTACGGTCCAAGGTGCGGGCCGGCGCCGAGCCGTGGAAGTCCGCGTACGCCCGGATGACCGAGAGCCCGTACGCCTCGCTGTCCCGCAGGCCCAAGCCCGCGAGATCGTCGAGTGCGGCAGCGGTTCCCGCCCCCACCTGGGGTGTTCGGACGAGCGGCAGGACGCCGTGGCCGCCTACACGGACGCGCTGATCTGGTACGTCGGCCGGGACACCCGGTACGCCAGGAAGGCGATGGAGATCATGGACGCCTGGTCGGCCAGGATCAAGGACCACACCAGCAGCAACGCCCCCTGCAGACCGGCTGGGCGGGCTCGGTCTGGCCGCGCGCGGCCGAGATCGTCAGGTACACCTACACCGGCGGCTGGTCGCACCAGCCCCGCTTCGCGAAGATGCTCCGCGAGGTGTACCTGCCCAAGGTGATCGCCGGTGCGCCGAAGAAGAACGGCAACTGGGAACTGATCATGATGGACGCCGCCGTCGGCATCTCCGTCCACCTGGACGACAGGGCCAGTTACGACAAGGCGGTCTCGCTGTACCTCCGGCGCGTGCCGGCGTACCTCTGCCTGCGCTCGGACGGCGCGCTGCCGAAGGCCCCGCCGCGCACCGACATCGACACCCGCGACGAGTTCGTCAAGTACTGGAACGGCCAGAGCACGTTCACCGACGGCCTGGCGCAGGAGACCTGCCGGGACTTCGGGCACACGGGCTGGGGCATCGCGGCCACCGCGCATGTCGCGGAGACCTCCCGTATCCAGGGCCAGGACCTCTATCCGCGGGTGAAGGACCGGCTGCGGTACGCGCTCGGCCTCCACACCAAGTACGAGCGCGGCGCGGCGGTCCCGTCCTGGCTGTGTGGTGGCACGCTGCACACCGGCCTGGGACCGGTGACCGAGGTCGCCTACAACGCGCTGCACAACCGCATGGGCGTGGCCATGGACAACACCCGCCGTTTCACCGAGGCGCACCGCCCCTCGGGAACGGACGGCTACTTCGTGGCCTGGGAGACACTGACCCACGCCGACAACCCCGAGTAGGCCCGGACGCAGGCGAAATCCCCGGCTAGCCGGTCGGCAGCGTCGGCTGCACGCGGCGCAGGAACGTGGCGTTGTCGGGGGTTTCACGCATCCGCTCCAGGAGGGTTTCCAGGTTCGCCGGGCCGCCGTCCCGGGAGCGCAGCGCGCGGCGCAGGCCCCGGGCGACCGCCAACTCGGCCGGGGACAGCAGGAGTTCCTCGCGGCGGGTGCCGGACGCGTCGAGGTCGACGGCCGGGAACAACCGGCGGGAGGCCGCTTCCCGGTCCAGGCGCAGCTCCATGTTGCCGGTGCTCTTGAGCTCCTCGAAGTAGAAGCCGTCGGCGCGTGAGCCGGTGTCCACCAGGGCGGTGGCGAGGATCGTGAGCGAGCCGCCCTCCTCGGCGTGGCGGGCGGCGCCGAAGAACCGCTTGGGGCCGATCAGCGCCGTCGCGTCGACACCGCCGCTGAGGGTGCGGCCACCGGCGGCGGCCGCGTTGTTGTGGGCCCGGCACAGCCGGGTCAGGGAGTCGAGCAGGATGACGACGTCCTCGCCGTCCTCGACGAGCCGCTTGGCCCGTTCGACGACGAGTTCCGCGAGCGCGATGTGCTGCTTGGGCGCCCGGTCGAAGGTGGAGGCGTACACCTCGCCGCGCACGGAGCGCCGCATCTCGGTGACCTCCTCGGGGCGTTCGTCGAGCAGCACCACCATCAGGCGGCACTCGGGGTGGTTGCCGGCGACGGCCGCCGCGATCTGCTGGAGCAGCACGGTCTTGCCGGTCTTGGGTGGGGCCACGACGAGCCCGCGCTGGCCCTTGCCGACCGGAGCGAACAGGTCGGTGACCCGTCCGGCCAGGCCCGATGCCGGGTGTTCCAGACGGATCCGCTCGCGCGGGTGCAGGGGAGTGAGGTCGCGGAAGTGGCGGCGGCCCCGGAGTTCGTCGGGCGTACGCCCGTTGATGCGTGCGACCTCGGTGAGGGCGCGCTGCGGCCCGCGGACGCCCTCGACGAGGTCGCCCTTGCGCAGGCCGTGCCGGCGGATCAGCGCGGGGCCGACCTGGGGATCGGAGGGGGAGGGCAGGCAGCTCGCGGCGCGCAGCTGTCCCTTCCCGTTCGCGTCGATGTCGAGGACACCGGTGACGAGCCGGGGCGCCGGCTGCTGCTCCACCTGAGGGTGTTCGAGTGTGGTGGTCATGGACGGTCCTTTCACGGACGGATGGCATGAGAAAGAGGGGGAAGGGGCCGCGAGCGGGAGGCGTACGGACGTGCCTCCGGGCGGCGGGAACGTCACCTCGGACACGAGGTGTTGTGGGAAGACCAACGCGCCTGGCCGTTCGACACGACGGCCGGATCAGCGCGATGAGGGAGGAACTGGCACCGGCGCCCACAGCGGGGGCGTGCACAAGTGCTGACCGCAGAGTACCACTCGACCGAGCGGCATGTCCGCGAACACGTCAACACGTCAACACGGCGTCCGCGCGACCTATTCCGTTCCGGTGGGGTGTCGATCCGGCCCGGCCCCGTTCGTCGGTGGGATGTAGGAAGCTCAGGAACACCGGGAGGAACGAAAGTACATGCTGCTCGTCTGTGGCGACGACACCGCCGACGCCCGGCGATGCCGCCCGTCGAACCGTGGGTCGAGGAACTCGGCGACCGCCGGGTGCGTCTGCACGGCCACCGGCTGCGGCGGCCCGACGGCCCGTTCGCCGAGACGAAGGAGTACGTCGCCGGCTTCGACGTCCTGGAGTGCGACAGCCTGGAGGAGGCCGTCGAGGCCGCCGCCAAGCACCCGGTGGCGACCGTCCGGGCCATGGAGGTACGGCCGTTCTGGGACGACGTGGACGCGCGGGAGGAGATCCGCCGGCTCGACGCGGAGCTGACCGAGGCGGCCCGCGAGCGCGACGTCGACCGGCTGCTCTGCTGCTACACGCCCGACGTCGCGGCGTTCCACCTCGCCGACGGACGGCCGCTGCACGGGCTCGACGCCTTCCGCGAGAGCGGCGCGGCACCCGCGTCGACGCGGCCGGGGAACTGGTGACGCTGCAGGAGCAGGACCGCACCGCCTGGGACCGCGCCGAGATCGACGAGGGCGCGGTCCCGCCTGGAGGCGACCCTGCGCCGCGGCCGTCCGGGCCCGTACCAGATCCAGGCGGCCATCGCGGCCTGCCACACCACCGCGCCGACGGCCGAGGACACCGACTGGGCCGACATCGCCGGCCTGTACGGCGCACTCGAACGCCGGGTGCCCTCCGCCGTCGTACGGCTCAACCGGGCGGTGGCGGAGGGCATGGCCGAGGGTCCGGAGGCGGGCCTTGCCCTGGTGGCCGAGCTGACCGGCTACCACCTGCTGCCCGCGACCCGGGCGGACCTGCTGCGCCGCGCGGGCCGCGCCGACGAGGCCGCCGCGGCGTACGGGCAGGCCCTGGACCTGGTCGAGAACGACGCGGAACGCCGCTTCCTGGCGAAGCGGCTCGCTCAGTGCCGGCCCGGGTGAGGCTCAGGCCTCGCGCGCCTCGGCCTCCTTCACGATCCGGTCGAACTGGGCGCCCATGGCCTCGGCCAGCGCCTGCGCGCCCGACAGCGGGCGCACCATGACCGTGAACTCGTCGATCAGACCGTCCTCGTTCAGGTGGATGAAGTCGCAGCCGCTGAGCTGCCGGTCGCCGACCCGCGCCGTGAACACCAGCGCGTGGTCGCGGCCGTCGGCGCCGGCGAGTTCGCGCTCGTACCGGAAGTCCTCGAAGACCCGCGACACCCCGTTCAGGATCGCCGCGGTGATCGCCTTGCCCGGATACGGCTTGAAGACGACCGGGCTGGTGAAGACGACGTCCTCGGCCAGCAGCGCCTCGACGGCGTCCAGGTCGCCCGCCTCGACCGCCTCGCGGAACGCGCGCATCGGATCACCCCATAGTCAATTTGTTGAGTAGATGCCGATGAGAGTAATCACCCGCTCCTGCGCTGTCCACCGCATCGGCCCGGTCACCTAGGCTGACCGCATGTTCAGCCCCGAAGGCCCGAGCCTGCGCGAACTCGCCGTCCAGGCACTGTCGTCCGTCGAGCGCGGCTACGACCTGCTGGCCCCCAAGTTCGACCACACCCCGTTCCGTACGCCGGACTCGGTGCTGGAGTCCGTCGCGGCGGCGCTCGACCGGCTCGGCCCCTTCGAGGACGGGCTCGACCTGTGCTGCGGCACCGGCGCCGGAATGGACGTGCTGGCCCGGGTGTGCGGCCGGAGCGTCACGGGCGTCGACTTCAGCGCCGGCATGCTCGACGTGGCCCGGCAGGCCCCGCAGGCCGGCCCCGGAGGGCCGCGCGTCGCCTGGGTGCGCGGCGACGCGCGGGCCCTGCCCTTCGCGTCGGCCTTCGACCTGGTGGTGAGCTTCGGGGCCTTCGGCCACTTCCTGCCGCGGGAGCTGCCGGGGCTGTTCAGCCAGGTCCGGTCCGTGCTGCGGCCGGGCGGCGGCTTCGCGTTCCCCGTCCTCGCGCCGCCCCGGCCGTCGAGCCCCGGGTACTGGATGCTGCTCGGTTTCGACACGGTGATGCGGGTGCGCAACGCCGTGTGGCGGCCCCCTTTCGTCATGTATTACCGGGCCTTCCGGCTCGGCCGCGTGCTCGACGAGCTGGCACGGGCCGGATTCACGGTGGACCTGCACACCCTGCCCGAGTTCGGGCACCGCGCCGACGGCAGCCCCCGGGTCCGGCTCGTGCTGGCCCGGGTGCCGGGCGCCCCGGTCAGCTCGCCGCCGGGACCGTGAACTCGTAGACCAGCGCGTCCTGTTGGGCGTCGACCACGAGGTCGGTGATCTCCAGCGGACGGGCGTACTGGTCGTGCACGCGCCGGGTCACCCGTACCGAGGCGGCGTCGGCGACCTGGGTGATGGAGTCCCGGTGGTGCAGCGACAGGCCCGCCTTGCGCATCCAGTCGTAGGCCCGGCGCAGCTGTGCGGCGGCGGCACCGTCGGCGCGGTCCCGGTACCGGCCCAGCTCCTCGACCTCGGACAGCGCCACCGCCGAGAAGGAGGTCACCGCCGCGCGCAGGGTGCGGCCGTCGGGCGCGGCGGACTCGTAACGGTGCACCAGCGTCGGCCGGTGCGGGGCGAGCCCCAGCGCCTCGGCATGCTCCGGCGGGGGCGTCTCCCAGGTCACCGTGGCCCGGTCGACCGCGCGCGGGTCGGCGGTCCGTGCCCCCACCGGGAAGGCGAGGGACACCGGGTCCTCCATCGGGTGCCCGGACAGGTTGGCGTGGCTGCCCCGCCGGTCGGTGACGACCAGGCCGTCGCGGCGCAGCACCTCCAGCGCCTGCCGGACGGTCTCCCGGCTCACCCCGAAGTGAGCGGCCAACTGCCGCTCCCCCGGGAGCCGTTCGCCAGGCGGAATCACCCCCTCGCGCAGTGCGGCGAGCAATTCCGTCGCGATCCGCCAGTACAGAGGCCGGTCCTCCGTCTGCGGGTGGTCGTGGGGGGTGGTGCGGGCCATGCCGCGCCTCCTGTTGGTCACAAGACGTAGCCGTGCGGGCTCATTGCGCGACCACATCTAGCATTGGTCTAAACCATCAGGGAAGAGCGGCCCGCCGTTTCGGCCGAAACCGGACCGCGCGGCTCCCGCCTCACAGTGCCCCGTACACGGCGTCGACCAGCGCCATCTTCCGTGGGTCGTCGGCGATACGAGGCCCCATCCGGTTCATCACATAGCCCAGCGACACACCGGCCTCCGGGTCGGCGAGCCCGCAGGAGCCGCCGAAGCCGTCGTGTCCGAAAGCCCGCGGGTTGGGCCCGTACGAACCGTTCGGTCCGCTGAGCCACACGCCCAGCGCGATCTCCGTGTCGTTCTCGAAACCGGCCCCGAGCACCAGGTCGCGGCAGCTGCCCTGCCCTTCGCGGACCCGCTCGGCCGCCTCGGGGGACAAGACGCGTCGGCCGTCGTGGGACCCGTGCCCGGCGAGGACGCCGTACAGCGCCGCGACGGCCCGCGCCGTGCCGTGCCCGTTCGCGGCCGGGATCTCGGCCGCCCGCCAGCGCGATGAGTTGGCCTCGGCCGCGCCCACGATCGGGTTGGCCAGCGCCGCGATCGCCGTGGGTGTCAACTGGCTGAAGATCGCGGCCTGTTCACTGCTCCGGCCGGCCGGTGCGTGCACCAGCTCGGCCGCCCGGCCGGACTCCTTCTCCGGCAGGCCGACGGTGAAGTCGATCCCGAGGGGCCCGGTCACCTCCCGTGCCAGGAAGGCCCCCGGCCGCAGCCCCGAGACCCGCCGCACGACCTCCCCGACCAGGAAGCCGTAGGTGAGCGCGTGATAGCCCGTCCGCGTCCCCGGCTCCCACCAGGGCTCCGTCGCCGCGAGCCGCGCGGTCGTCAGCTCCCAGTCGTACAACTCCTCCAGCGAGTGCGGTTCGCGCAGACCGGACAGGCCGGAACGGTGCGAGAGCAGATGCCGCACGAGGACCTTCTCCTTGCCCGCCGCGGCGAACTCGGGCCAGTGATCGGCCACCGGCGCGTCGAGGTCCAACAGCCCCCGGTCGGCGAGGAGATGGGCGCACAGCGCCACCGGGCCCTTCGTCGTCGACCAGACGTTGACCAGGGTGTCCCGCTCCCACGGCCGGGTACGGGCCGCGTCCGCCCAGCCGCCCCACAGGTCCACCACCGGCTCGCCGTCGACGGTCACCGACACCGCGGCGCCGAGCTCGCCCCGGTCCCGGAAGTTCTCCTCGAACGCCTCCCGGACCGCCGTGAAGCGTGGGTCGCAGTGGCCGTGCACCGGTGACTCGTTCTCCTGCTGCTCCTGCTCCGACATCGGCCCTCCGTCGTCCGCCGGGACTTCGGGCCGCGAAGCCGCGGCCCCGGGCCCCAGAACGTACCGACTGGTCGGACCGGAGGGAAGACCCTCAGGTGTACGACCGCAGCCGGCGCAGCTCGGCCGCCCGGTGGTGCGGGCCGCCTCGATCGCCCGCACCGTGTCCGTGAACACCCGCCGGTGTCCGGGTCGCGCTCGCGCCCTGCTCGCTGTTCTCGGTGACCAAGGAGGTGATGACCGCGAGCGCCGAGCTGGCCGAGCGGTACGACGTGCGGTTGCACACGCACCTCGCCGAGGACCCGCACGAGGACACGTACTGCCGGGAGACCTACGGCTGGCCGGCCCGTCGAGTACTTCGAGGACTGCGGCTGGCTGACCGACCGCGCCTGGGTCGCCCACTGCATCCACCCGAACGACGACGAACTGCGCCGCCTCGCCGCCGCCGGGGTCGGCGTGGCCCACTGCCCGAGCTCCGACATGCTGATCGGCGGCGGCACCGCCCGGGTGACCGAGATGCGCGACCTCGGGATGCCCGTCGGCCTCGGCTGCGACGGCTCCGCCTCCACCGACCACGCCTCGCTGTGGCTGGTGACCCGGGCCGCCCTGCTGCTGGCCCGCTACCGCGGCGGGCCCGGCGCGATGAGTTCCCGGGGCGCCCTCGACATCGCCACCCGCGGCTCGGCCGGCTGCCTGGGCCGCGCCGACGAACTCGGGCACCTGCGGCCGGGCGCCTGCGCCGACCTCGTCGTCTGGGACCTCCATGAGGTCGCCCTGGCGGGCGCGCTCAGCGACCCCGTCGAGGCCTGGCTGCGCTGTGGGCCCGCCCGGGCCTGGACGACGGTGGTGGCGGGACGGGTCCTGGTCGACCGCTCGGAGCCGACCCTGCCGGCCCTCCCCGACGCGCTGCGCGCCCACGCGCGGATCGCCCGGCGCCGGCAGGAACAGGCCTAGCCGCCGCGGTACTTGGCGTGCCCCCTGGTGCCCTGTTCACGCCTCCCGGCGTGTCCACTCCGGCTCCGTGTGGGCCCAGTCGCGCTCCCACTCGGTCATGCGGTGGCGCAGCGAGGCGCGCCGTACGACGCCGTGCGCGACGAGGGCGAGGGCCGCCGCTCCGCCGGCCGCGCACACGCCGACGGTGACGGTGTGCTGCCAGACGGCCGCCTCGTCGGGCGGCGGGGCGACCCCGCGTCCGCGGGTGTCGAACCACACGTCCACCACGTCACCCTGCCGGGCCCCCGCCGGGACACGGGCCAGGGCCGTGTGCGTCTCGTTGCCCGGCTCCGTCCAGCGCACCGGCGCCCGGAACGCGTGCTCCCGGCCGCCCTGGACCGCGGGGAGCCGGTCGGTCCGGTCACCGATCACCTGGGCGCGGACGTGATGCCGCTCGGCCCGCTGGGCGGCGGCGAGCGTCCGCGCCTCGCCATGGGCCCACAGGCCCGCGAGCGCCCCGGCCAGCGGCGCTCCCACCACCAGCAGCACGGCGACGACCAGCGCCGTCCATGCCTCCACGACGTCCGACCGGCGCCGCAGCGGGTTGTACCGCCAGCGCCAGCCACGAACCCGGGTTCGCATCCCGACCTCCTCGGCGTCACCGGAGCCCGAGAGCCGGAGCGGCCCCTGCCGGGGCCGGCCCCACAGCTCCCCGCTCACCGCCTGCGCGTGCGAGCGTCCACACCGGTGTGGTACCCCGTACGGCGCAGTCGCCTCACCTCACCGACCCCCCGGAGCGGCACGCCCTCACACCCCGGATGTACCGACCATGGCAGAGAGCCCCACAGGGTCACTCGACAGTTGCTGGCGCCCGCCCGCGTCGCCTCAGCCGAAACGCTCGATGCGGATCCGGTGCACGGGCTGGCCCGCCTCGACGAGCAGCCGCGAGGCGTGCTCGGCGAACCCGTTCGACCCGCACACATAGGCCTCCCATCCACCCTCGGGCTGCTCGGCCAGGAGTGGCGCCACATGTGCGGCGGTCATACGTCCCACGGACACACCGTCCGGCGCGGTCCGGGTGAAGACGGGTGTGGTCTCGGCGCCGAACTCACGCGCGTAGATCAGCTCCTCGGGACCGCGGGCGGACACCAGCAGCCGCAGCGGCACGGTCAGGCCCCGCGCCCGGTGGTGCCGCACCATCGACATCAGCGGTACGACCCCGGAGCCGGCGCCGAGCAGCAGCGCGGGCCGGTCGCCGGGCCAGGCGAAGAAGCCGCTCAGCGGGCCGCGCACCTCGACGGTGTCGCCCGGCCGGGCCACCGTGTGGAACCACCCGGAGACCTCGCCGCCCTCGACGTGGTCGAGGGTCAGCTCGATGTGGTCCGAGTCGTCCGGCGCGGACGCGATCGAGTAGTGGCGCTGGGCCACATAGCCGTCCGCGGCGGTGAGCCGCAGTTGCAGGTGCTGTCCGGGCAGGTGGCCCGCCCAGGCCGGCACCGCGAACCGGAAGGTGGCGGCGTGCGGGGTCTCGCGCCGGATCTCGGTGAGGGTGGCCGTCTGCCACAGCGTCGCGGTCTGCTCGCCGACCGCGATGCGGCCGGGCACGGCGAAGCGCGTCGGGGGAGTGAAGGTCTCAGTCACCGGAGTAGCGCTGCTCCTCCCACGGGTTGCCCCGCGCGTGGTAGCCGTTCTGCTCCCAGAAGCCCGGCGCCTCGTGGTCGAGCAGGGTGAGGCCCGCGATCCACTTGGCGCTCTTCCAGAAGTACAGGTGCGGCACCAGCAGCCGGGCCGGACCGCCGTGCTCGGCGGCGAGCGGCGCGCCGTCGTACTCCCAGGCGATCCAGGCGCGCCCGCCGGTCAGATCGGCGAGCGGGAGACTCGCGGTGTAGCCGGTGTGCGCATAGGCGACGGCATGGGTGGCGGACCCATGGGGCCGGACCACATCGAGGAAGGCGTCCAGGGACACGCCGGTGAACCGCACCCCGAACTTGGACCAGCTCGTCACGCAGTGGATGTCACCCTCGTACGCCGAACCGGGCAGCTCGTGCGCCGCGTCCCAGCCCCAGGTGCGCGGCTCGGCGACCAGACCGTCGACGCGGAACGTCCAGTCGGCCGGCGTGAGATCGGGGGTGACCTCGGCGGACAGGACGGGCCAGTCGTCGCCCGCGTCGTACTGGCCGGGCGGCAGCCCCGGACGGTGGGCGCGGGCGCTCCCGGTGAAGCCTCGGGTGACGTTCATGTTTCAACCGTACGTGGCCGCCGGGGGTGCTCCGTCCACGGGGCCGGTGGCCCGATCACGGCGGCGCCACGCACACCCGCGCGCGCCCGGGAATAGCCGCCGGGCACTGATCCTTGCAGCTCAGTGGCGACACCGGTGCTCCGGTGACGGCGCGAGGAGAGTGAGGGAGCTCAGATGCCGAAGGCATACGTCTTCACGCGGTACGGCGGGCCGGAGACCGAGGCGTTCGCGGAGGTGGACCGGTCGAGTCCCGGGCCCGGTCAGCTCCTGGTCGCCGTCCGTGCGGCGGGCGTGAACCCGGTCGACTGGAAGCTGCGCGGGGGCCTGCGCCGTCCCGGCGACACGGGTGAGCGGGTCTTCCCCGCCGTCTTCGGCAGCGAGGTCTCCGGCGTCGTCGAGCAGCTCGGGGACGGCGTGACGGGCTTCGCGGTCGGCGACGAGGTGTTCGGCAACACCGTAGCGGGCGGGTACGCCGAGTACGCGCTGCTGGCCGCCGAGGTGACCGCGCACAAGCCCGCGAGGCTGTCCTTCGCCGACGCCGCCACCCTGCCGGTCGCCGCGGCCACGGCGTACGACGGTGTCCGCCAGCTCGACCTGCCCGCCTGCGCGACCCTGCTGATCACCGGAGCGGGCGGTGGGGTCGGGGCCGCCGCCGTACAGATCGCCCGCAACTTCGGGCTGCGGGTCGTGGGCGTGGCGAGCGCGGCCAAGAAGGACTTCGTCGAGTCGCTGGGTGCCGTGCACGTGCCGGCGGGGCCCGGTCTGCCCGAGCGGGCACGCGCCGCCGCGCCGGACGGCGTCGACGCCGTGTACGACCTCGTCGGCGGCGCGGTACTGGCCGAGGCGGCCGGCCTGCTCGCCGACCGCACGAAGCTGATCAGCGCGGGCGCCGCGCCCCGGACCGTCGCGGAGCTGGGCGGCTCCCGGGTCGCCCGCGCCCGCACCGCCGCCGTCCTGGACGCGGTGGCGGACCTCGTGGTCGGCGGACGTCTGAACCCGTACGTCACACAGCGCTTCCCGCTCGACCGGGCCGACGAGGCCCTGCGCTCGGTCGAGGACGGCCACGCCCTGGGCAAGACCGTCATCGAGGTCGCCGAATGACCCGGGAGAGCGGGATGCGCGCCGCGCACACCGGTGCCCCGCACGTCCTCGACAACCCCGCCCGCGCCTCCCTCACCGGCCCGCACGCGCACTTCGCCGAACGGCGCGGCCGCGTGCTGCGCTACCCGGTGGACGTGTCCCCCTGGCTCGCCCTGCCCGACGAGCCGGACGCCGGCGACTGGGCGGACCTCGCGGCGCTGGCCGGACCGGGCGCCGAGGTCCCGTTGCCGGGCTTTTGCGGACCGGTCCCGGACGACTGGGAGATCACCTTTCGGGTCGAGGGCGTGCAGCTCGTGGGCGACGGCGTGGCCGGCGCACCGGAACCGGAGGCGGTCCGCCTCGGCCCCGCCGACGTACCCGAGATGCTCGACCTGGTGGAGCGCACCAGGCCGGGACCGTTCGAGCCGCGCACCATCGAACTCGGCACCTATCTCGGCATACGCCGGGACGGCGCGCTGATCGCGATGGCGGGGGAGCGGCTGCACCCGCCCGGCTGGACCGAGATCAGCGCGGTCTGCACCGACCCCGCCGTCCGCGGCGAGGGCCTGGCGACCCGGCTGATCCTCGCCGTCGCGCACGGCATCCGGGAGCGCGGCGAGAGCCCGTTCCTGCACACCGGCGCCGGCAACGCGAACGCCATCCGCCTGTACGAGTCGCTGGGCTTCCGGCTCCGCCGCACCACGGTGTTCCTGGCGGCCCGGGCCCCGCAGCGGCTGGCCGACGGACGCGAGGCCGTACCGGTTCCCTAGGGCGGGAAGCCGTACCGGCGCCCCGGCAAGGGCGCGGGTCCGCTCAGTCGGGGTCGGCGGCGGTCGTCGGCCCCGCGTTGTACCGCTCCAGATAGCGGGCGAACCTCGTCAGGTCCTCCTCCGGCCAGTTGGCGAGCCGCTCCCGGAACGCGGCCCGCCGGCTGAGTGTGACCTGGGCGAGGATCTCCGCGCCCGCCTCCGTCAGATGCAGCACCTGGACGCGGTGGTCCTCCGGGTCGACACGGCGCTCGATGAGCCCGGCCCGCTCCAGCGCCGTCACCTGACGGCTGACCGTGGACTTGTCCAGGGCGTAGTGCGCGGCCAGGTCGGCGGCCCGGCAGCCGCCGCTCTCCTCGACGTGGCCGAGCAGGGTGTACGAGACCAGGGACAGTTCGGGGTGCATGCGTCCCGCCGAGGCCCGGGCCCGGCGGGCGAAGATCGTCATTTCGCGCTGGATGGCCTCGACGGCCGTCTCCGCTGCTGTCACGGATGCCTCCTCCGGCGTTCTAGTTGTATAGTACAACTTGAAGTGAGAGTTGTATAAGCCAACTATGAGGAGGTCGAGCGCGATGAGGTCCCCGGCGCTGCGCCATGTGCTCACGCACCTGATCACCCCGCTGCTGATGTGTCTGGGTATGGGGCTCGCGTACATGGGGGCCTTCGTGACCCCGGAGCCCCACCATCTGCCCGTCGCCGTCGTCGGCCACGGACCGAAGGCGAAGGTGTTCGCCCAGACGGTCAAGGACGCCGCCGGCGACAAGCTCGACATCCGCACCGTGCCCACCCGGGCCGACGCCGTCGACCTGCTCAGGTCCCGGGACGTCACGGGGGCCTACGTGCCCGCCAAGACGGCGCCGGAACTCCTCGTCGCCAGTGCCGCGTCCGACATGGGGGCCACGGCGGTCGAGAAGGTCTTCACCCCCGTCGCCGCCGAGCAGGGCGCCCCGCTGAAGGTCACCGACGTGGCCCCGCCGGCCGCCGACGATCCCACAGGGCAGGGCCTGTTCTTCCTGCTGATCGCGCTGAGCATCGGCTCGTACGCCTCGGTCGCCGCGATCGGAGCCGCCGGTGCCGCGCTGTCCCTGCGGGTCCGAGCCCTGCTGGCGCTCGGCGTCTCCGCCGTCGTCGGCGGCATCGGCGCGCTCCTCGCCGGGCCGGTGTTCCACCTCGCGGACCACGACCTCACGAGCCTGTGGGGGATGGCCTGGCTCTACTCCGCCGGCATCCTCTTCATCGGCGTCGGCCTGCACACCTTCCTCAAGCGGTGGACCACGCTCACCATGATGGTGCTGTTCGTGATGCTCAACTTCACCAGTTCCGGCGGCCTGTTCCGGCCCGAGCTGCAGAACGGCTTCTTCGGCACCCTGCACGCCTTCTGGAACGGTGCCGGGTTCGTCGAGGGCGCCCGCAGCCTGCTGTACTTCGGCCACGACGGTCTGCCCCGCAACGTGTGGACGCTCGCGGTCTGGCTGCTGCTCGGCCTCGCGATCACCGCGACCGCGGCGGCCTACGAGCGGGCCGCGGCGCCCACGGAGGCGGCTGTCGTCCTGTCGCACCGCGTGAGCGAGGGGGAGCGAGCCGAGGGGAGATCGAAGAGACCGTCGGCGTCTGAGCGTTGACCGACGTCCGACCGTTGACGGATCCGAGCGTCGACGGGTCTGAACGTCGACCGGTATCCGCGTGTTGCCGTCCGGTCGTTGGGATAGGGTGGCCGTCCGGCCGGGGAAGTCCCGGCCCGAGTCGACGAGGAGGTGAGACCCATTACCGCTGTGTCAGGTCGGGTGCTCTCTCCTCCGGACGGCGCGGATCACCGCCCGTAGGTGACCGCGGGAGCGCCCTTCGGCCCCAGGCTTCCGAAAGGCTCTCGGCTTCCATGCCCCCATTGCCCTCGCTTTCCCCCACCGCCGTCGTCACCGCGCTGCGCGCCGCCGGGTGCGTCTTCGCCGAGGACGAGGCGGAGTTGATCCTCACCACCGCCCGCACACCGGACGAGCTCGCCGCGATGGTGGACCGGCGCGTCGCCGGACTGCCCCTCGAACACGTCCTCGGCTGGGCCGAGTTCCACGGACTGCGCATCGCCGTGGAACCGGGCGTCTTCGTCCCCCGCCGCCGCACCGAGTTCCTGGTCGACCAGGCCCTCGCGCAGGCCCCGGACGCGTCCGTCGTCGTGGACCTGTGCTGCGGCTCCGGCGCGGTCGGCGCGGCCCTGGCCGCCGCCCTCGGCCCGGTCGCACTGCACGCCGCCGACGTCGACCCGGCCGCCGTGCGCTGCGCGCGGCGCAACCTCGCCGCGTACGGCGGTCACGCCCACGCAGGTGACCTGTTCGAGGCGCTGCCCGCCGAACTGCGCGGCCGTGTCGACGTCCTCGCGGCGAACGTGCCGTACGTCCCCACCGACGAGGTGCAGCTCCTGCCGTCGGAAGCCCGTGAACACGAGCCCCTGGTCGCCCTCGACGGCGGCGGGGACGGCCTTGAGGTCCTGCGCCGCGTCGCCGCCGCCGCACCCGGGTGGCTCGCCCCCGGCGGCTGCCTCCTGGTGGAGACGAGCGAACGCCAGGCCCCGTCGACGATGGACGCGTTCCGGCGGGCCGGGCTGACCACGCGTCTGGCGGTGTGCGAGGAGCTGTACGCCCACGTGGTCATCGGCATCCGGTCGTAACGGCGGGTCCCGGAGGCGGTGCGTCGCGGCGCGCCGACGTCAGGTCGTCGCGCCGCTCCCGGTCGGGCTCGGAGACATGGTGCGGTCGGGGCCGCCCCACGGCCCGTGGCCGCGGAAGCCGCCGTGTCCGCCGTCCGGTCCCCAGTCGGTGAAGGCGCCCTTGACCGCGACCACCGCGGTCCGGGTGCTGCCGGAGCGGGTGCCGGCCAGCACGGCCTTGTCGCCCTTCTTCAGCGCGCCGGCGCCCGAGCCCGAGGAGCCGTCGCCGAACGTCTTCGTGTCGGACCCGACGGTCCAGGTCCACGCGGTTCCGTCGTCGCTCTTCACGGTGACCTGGTCACCGGCCACCTTGTCGACGGTGCCCCGCTGGAAGGCCCGGACGACCCACTTCCCGGAGTCGCGGTCCTTCACCGTGGCCTCGCCGTGCGCGATCTCGCCACCGAGGCCGAACCAGCCGGGGCCGTGTCCGTGCCGGTGGTCCGGCGAGGGCGACCCGGACGGGGATCCGGCGGCGGGTACGGCCTGTGAAGTGGAACCGCCGGAGGTGGCGGCGAAGGCGACCGTGCCGCCCAGGGCCAGCGCCGCGACCGTGACCGCCACGGCCACCGCCCGGGCGCGCGCCGATCGCCTGCGCCACCGCGTGCGCGGGGGCACACCGGGCTCAGGGCCACCGCCCGGTCCGGCGATCACTTCCGTCCTGGGGTCCGCCTCCGCCCCGGGGACCGGTTCCGCCCCGGCGGCCCACGGCGGATGCGCGGGCCTCGGCGGAATAGGCGAAATCGCCGGGTTCGATGGATCCGGCGGATTCGACGGATTCAGCGGATTGGGCACATTCGACTCGGCGGGCCGGTCGGCGTGGCCGTGTTCCCGCTCCGGTTCGTGCATCACAGCTCGCTCCCATCGGCCATGACACGCGGCATCCCGTGCGCATGCCTCCCTGTGATTGTCGTAGGGCACCGATAAGACCCCGGTAATAAATCGCTGTGAATCGGGCGGCGGGCTACGTCAGCTCCTGCGCCCGTGCGATCAGCAGGGCCACGTCGTCGTGGTTGTCGGGGTGGTGCAGGGTGCGCAGCAGCAGGTCGCAGGTCTCCTCCAGCGGACGCGCCGGGTCGTCCAGGAGGGAGAGGAGGAAGTCGAGGCGCTCGTCGAGCGAGTGGTGGCGGGTCTCGACCAGCCCGTCGGTGTAGAAGACCAGCTCCTCGCCGGGAGCCAGGTCGACGGTGGTGGTGGAGAAGGCGACACCCCCGACGCCCAGGGGCACCCCGGTCGGCAGGTCGAGGAGCTCCGGCGGGTGCCCGGCGCGGACGCGGGCCGGGGGCAGGTGGCCGGCGTTGGCGATGCGGCACTGGCGCAGCTGCGGGTCGTGGACGGCGTACACGCAGGTCGCGATGGAGTGGTCCAGGCCCGAGGTGATCTTGTCGAGGTGCTCCAGGAGCAGCGCGGGATCGAGGTCGAGCGCGGCCAGTGTGGCGGTCGCGGTGCGCAGTCGGCCCATCGTGGCGGCCGCGCCGATCCCGCTGCCCATCACGTCACCCACCACCAGCGCGGTCTTGCCGCCCTCCAGCGGGATCACGTCGAACCAGTCGCCGCCGACCTCGCTGGTGGCCCCGGCGGGCTGGTAGCGGGAGGCGACCTCCAGGCCGGTCGTCACGGGCGGGTGGCTCGGCAGCAGGCTTCGCTGCAGGGTGAGGGCGGTGTTGCGGGCGTTCTGGTACCAGCGCGCGTTGTCGATCTGCACGGCCGCGCGCGAGGCCAGCTCCCGGGCCAGCAGCAGGTCGTCCTCGCCGAAGGGCACCGGATTGCGGGTGCGCTTGAGGTCGAGGGCGCCGAGGACCTCGCCGCGCGCGATCAGCGGCACGGCGAGATACGAGTGCAGACCCGCCCGTCCCAGCTGCACGGCCGCCTCGGGCGAGCGGGCGATCCGCGGCAGGTCCTCGTCCTTCACCTGCGGCACGAGGACCGGGCGGCCGGTCCGTACGCACTCGGTGACCAGGCGGTCGGGGCCGTACCGGGCGAGCTTCCCGGGCGGATCGGCGGCCCGGAGCGCTTCCCCGTCCTGCTCGGCCCGCACGGCGAGGGCGCGGATCAGAGCGGGCTCGGACGGGCTCAGCATGCTGGGGCGGCCCTCCACCACCGCGTCGAGCAGGTCCACGGCGGCCACGTCGGCGAGTTCCGGCACGGCGACGTCGGCCAGCTCCCGGGCCGTGCGCTCCAGTTCGAGCGTGGTGCCGATGCGGGCGGAGGCGTCGGCGATGACGGTGAGGCGGCGCCGCGCGGTCTCGGCGGCGAGGGCCGCCCGGTGCTGCTCGGTGGTGTCCACGACCGACATCGCCACACCCAGCGCCCGGCCCATGGGGTCCTCCAGCCGGTACAGCGACATCGACCAGGCGTGATCCTGGTCCGGGTCCGCCGGGGTCCGGCCGACGGAGGACCGGTCGACGAGCGGTGCCCCGGTCTCCAGCACCCGCCGGAACGCGGCCTCCAGGCTGTCGTTGTCCAGCATCGGCAGGATGTCGCGCATCCTGCGCCCCACGTGCTCCTCGGGGGGAACGCCGTTGATCCTGGCCAGGGCCGGGTTGACGGAGACGTACCGCAGCTCGGTGTCCAGCACGGCCAGTCCGATGGGCGACTGGTGCACGATCCGTTGCGAGAGCGCCAGGTCCCGTTCGAGGCGGCGCACCGTCGACCGGTCGGCGGCGAGCCCCAGTGCGTAGATGTCGCCGCGGTCGTCCATCAGCCGCATGTTGCGGAACTCCACCAGACGCGTGCTGCCGTCCTTGACCCGGACGGGGAACGCCCCGGCCCAGCTCTGACCGGTCTCCATCACGTCGGCGAAGAGCTTGCGGATCAGTTGGAAGTGCTCCTCGTGCACCACCAGCCGGGCGGCGTACTGCCCGAGCGCCTCCTGCGCCGGATAACCGAACAGCTCCTCCGCCTGGGGGCTCCACAGCACGATGCGGCCCTTGGAGTCGAGCACCACCGAGGCCACGCGGAGCATGTCGAGCAGCCCGCTGGGCCGCACCGGACCACCACCCTCGGCCACGGGAGCTTCGGCTGCACCCATCACACGCACCGCCTTCGACAGATCGCACGGCACGCCGTCCCCCGTGCCGACTCCCCTTGTTCTATCGCGCTCACACCGAATCTCCGACGCTGCCGACGACTGTCTCCACGATCCCTCAACACGGCGGCGGTCGTCCGGCGAAGCCGCGGCCGCGAGGCCGGGCGAGCGTATGACGCGCATCACCGCCGGCCGTACCTGTTCACCTCCCGTTTCGAATTTGGTCTGTACATGACTATCCGGTCGGGCCAGACTGTCGGCCGCAAGCGCGTCCCCACCCCCGAAACCGAGGAGTAGGCCCCCATGCCCGCGCCCGCCCGGCAACGTTGTCACGCGCTCCTGTCCGCACTGGTCACCCTCGCCACCGCCGTCGTCCTGTCCCTCACCGCGCCCGCCGCACCCGCCTTCGCCGCCGACACCTGGACCGAGCTCGGCTCCGACCGCGCCGACCCGCTGACCGAGAGCCAGGGCCTGACCTCGGTCGAGGTCCCGGCCGGCAGCCCCAACCGGTACACCGGCATCGGCACGATCCCCCTCGGTGTCAGCAGCCGTGGCTGGAACCACGTCGGCGACCCCGACGCCTCGTACAACGGTTACTACATCGAGCCGTACCAGCGGGACTCCGGCAACTCGAAGATGTTCCGGGTGCAGGCGCCCGGCGGCGCCTGGTCCGAGTACGTCCACGCGCTCGGCCCGGGGGAGGCGCTGAACAACTCCTGGGTCGCCGTCTCGCCCGACGGCCAGTGGATGCTGGCGGGGGAGTACGGCACGATGAGCCGGCTGCTGGTCTTCCCGACCCCGGGTGTGAACGCGAGCACCTCGCCCTCGGCGAACCTGCCGCAGGCCTCCACGGTCAACCTCGACCACGCCGTCCGCGACGTCCAGGGCTGCGACTTCTCCGGTCCCACGACCCTGCTCTGCTCCTCCGACGACCCGGCCGGCACGCTCTTCGGCGTCACCAAGCCGCTCCTCCAGGTCGACCTGTCCGGCCCGCCGAACGGCTCGGCGGACGTGTCAGGACACGTCACGGCGCTGCGCCAGTTGCCGCTGCGCAGCTCCTGTTCCGGCACCTTCGAGACCGAGGGCATCGACTACGACCGGCGTACGGGCACCCTGCGGGTGATCGTGATCTCGCCGGGCTTCTGCGTGCTCACGGACAGCAAGACGTACCGGTTCACTCGCGGCTGAGGTCTCGACCGAGACCCGCGACGGGTGGTGCGCGCGCGGAAAGTGGTGGTTTTCTGGGGAGGTGGCGCGGTGCACGGGGGACCGGCCGTGCCGCGCCGCCGCCACGAGAGGAGCGATCACGATGGCCCGTGAGCGAACCCACGACGAGTCCGTCTCGGTCGAGATCAGCGGATGCAGCAAGGAAGACGCCCGGATCGTGTTCGACGCGCTGTGCACGTGCTTCGAGTCCGACCGGTGCGCCGAGGACGTACCGCAGCAGCTCCACGAGACCCGCCCGATGGTGTGGCTCGGCACGTTCGAGGTCACCGACGCGCACGAGTGCACGATCCCGGCACGCCTCTCGTCCACCGTCGAGGCCGACGCGCACGGCGGTTACTGGGCGATCGACCGGCTCCGCACGACCCTCGACTCCCTGTTCACGGTGAGCAACCTCTCCTCGGTCTCCGGCGACCAGGAGAAGGAGCTGCACGTCCTGCTCGAAAGCCGGTGACGCAGGCCCCGCCGCGCGGCGCCCGGTGACGTGGCCGGGCTCACCCCTCCGCCATTGTGCAACTAGTTGCACAATGGGTCGGCCGTCCTCTACAACAGAGGCGACGACACCGCGCACGGAGGGCCCCATGAGCCGTTACCCGCACCTGATGACCCCGCTCGACCTGGGCTTCACCACACTGCCCAACCGTGTGCTCATGGGCTCCATGCACGTGGGCCTGGAGGAGGCCGAGCGCGGATTCGAGAGGATGGCGGAGTTCTACGCCGCCCGCGCGCGCGGCGGCGTCGGCCTGATCGTCACCGGCGGCATAGCCCCCAACGACGAGGGCCGGCCGTACGAGGGCGGGGCCAAGCTCACCACCGGGGCGGAGGCCGAGCAGCACGCCGAGATCACCGCCGCCGTGCACCGCGCGGGCGGGAAGATCGCGATGCAGCTCCTGCACTTCGGCCGGTACGCCTACCACCAGGACCTGGTCGCGCCCAGCCCGGTCCAGGCGCCGATCAGCCCCTTTTCGCCCCGTGAGCTCACCGACGCCGACGTCGAGCGCACGATCGACGACTACGCCCGCGCCGCCCGCCTCGCCCGGCAGGCCGGCTACGACGGCGTCGAGATCATGGGCTCCGAGGGCTACCTGATCAACGAGTTCATCGCCGCGCAGACCAACCAGCGCACCGACCGCTGGGGCGGCTCGTACGAGAACCGCATGCGGTTCCCCGTCGAGATCGTCCGGCGGGTGCGCGAGGCGGTCGGCGAGGACTTCATCATCATCTACCGGCTGTCCATGCTGGACCTGGTCCCCGGCGGCTCCACGTTCGACGAGGTCGTCACCCTCGCCAAGGCCGTCGAGGCCGCCGGGGCGACCATCATCAACACCGGCATCGGCTGGCACGAGGCCCGCATCCCCACCATCGCCACCTCGGTGCCGCGCGGCGCGTACACCTGGGTCACCAAGAAGCTCATGGGCGAGGTGTCCGTGCCGCTGGTGACCACCAACCGCATCAACACCCCCGAGCTCGCCGAGGAACTGCTCGCCGGTGGCCACGCGGACATGGTGTCCATGGCCCGCCCGATGCTCGCCGACCCCGACTTCGTGAACAAGGCCGCCGCGGGCCGCCCCGAGGTGATCAACACCTGCATCGGCTGCAACCAGGCCTGCCTCGACCACACCTTCAGCGGCAGGATCACCTCCTGCCTGGTCAACCCGCGCGCCTGCCACGAGACCGAACTGGTCCTCTCCCCGACCCGGCGGCGCAAGCGCGTCGCCGTCGTCGGCGCGGGCCCGGCCGGTCTGGCCTGCGCGGTGAGCACCGCCGAGCGCGGCCACGAGGTGACGCTGTTCGACGCCGCGAGCGAGATCGGCGGTCAGCTGAACGTGGCCCGCAAGGTCCCCGGCAAGCAGGAGTTCGACGAGACGCTGCGCTACTTCCGCCACCAGCTCGACGAGCACGGCGTGGACGTCCGGCTGAACGCCTGGGTGTCCGCCGACGACCTGGCCGACTACGACGAGGTCGTCGTCGCCACCGGCGTCACCCCGCGCACCCCCGACATCCCCGGCGTCGACCACCCCCGCGTCCTCGGCTACCTCGACGTCCTGCGCGACGGCGCCCCCGTCGGCGACCGGGTCGCCATCCTCGGCGCCGGCGGCATCGGCTTCGACGTGGCCGAGTTCCTCACCGACGCCGGCGACAAGGCGCACGAGGACCCGGCGACGTACTTCCGTGCCTGGGGCGTCGACATGGACTACCAGGCCGCGGGCGGTCTCACCGCACCGCGGCGGCCCACCCCGCCGCGCACCGTCCACCTGCTCCAGCGCAAGGCCACCAAGGTCGGCGCCGGCCTGGGCAAGACCACCGGCTGGATCCACCGCACCGAGCTCAAGCACCGCGGCGTGACCATGGTCCCGGGCGTCCAGTACGACCGGATCGACGACGCGGGCCTGCACGTCACCGTCGACGGGCGGAGCACGGTCCTGGAGGTCGACACGGTCGTGCTGTGCACCGGTCAGGAGCCGCGCCGCGACCTGTACGAGGCACTGCTCGCCGCCGGCCGGAGCGCGCACCTCATCGGCGGTGCCGACGTCGCGGCCGAGCTGGACGCCAAGCGCGCCATCCAGCAGGGCACGGAGCTGGCGGCGAGCCTGTAGGGGCCACGCGGCGCGTCTCTAGGATGAGGTCATGTCACTCCCGCACGCGATCCTCACCGCCCTGCTCGAAAGGCCGTCGTCGGGGCTGGAGCTGACCCGCCGCTTCGACAAGTCGATCGGCTACTTCTGGTCGGCGACGCACCAGCAGATATACCGGGAGCTGGGACGGCTGGAGGCCGAGGGGTACGTCCGTGCCCTTCCGGCCGAGCAGCCGGCCCGCGGGCAGAAGAAACGCTACGAGGTCCTGCCCGCGGGCCGCGCCGAACTGGCCCGCTGGACCTCCGCGTCCCAGGACCCCAAGCCGCATCGGGACGCGCTGCTGCTGCGGCTGCGCGCCGCGGCGGTGGTCGGCACGGGCGGCCTCAAGGACGACCTGCGCCGCCACCTCGAACTGCACCGGCGCCAGCTGGCCGAGTACGAGGAGATCGAGCGGCGCGACTTCCCGCCCGGCAGGGACAGCACCGAGGACCGGCTGCGCCACCTGGTGCTGCGCGCGGGCATCGACCTGGAGACCTTCTGGACCCAGTGGCTCACCCACGCCGTGAAGGAGTTCGACGGCTTGCCGGGCGCCGAGGACACGGCGGACTGAGGTCCGCGGTTCTCCTCGACCGCCCGGCTCCCGCCGGTGCCGCCGGACGGTTCAGAAGCGGTACGGCTTCGAGCGCTTGCGCAGGTACCAGGCCGTGGCGATCACGCCGGTGCCCACGAGAGCCGCGCCGATGCCGAAGGTGATCGGGCCGTAGTCGCGGGCGGCGCCGCCCAGACCGCCCATGACGCCGCGGGACGGCGACGAGGTCGCCGAGGTCGAGGAGATCGTCGGGCCCGAGCCGGCGGAGACGATGACGGACTGGGTGCCCGCCGTGGTGCCGTTCGAACAGACCACGACGACCGTGTAGGTCCCCGGGCTGACGCCGGACCACGCGGCGGACTGGCTGATGGTCGTCCCCGCGAGCGCCACCTGCCGGCCCTGGGCGAAGTTCGCCTGACGGCTGGTCAACAGGGACGCGTTGCCCCAGTTGCCGTTGGTCTGGGAGCAGGCGCTGGTCGTGACCGAGACGGTGGACCCGATGGTGCTCACGGAGATCCCCGAGACCGCGGTGGACGGCCCGGCGAACGCGAGTGGAAGCGCGGCGGCCGCCACTATCGGGCCGGAGCGGAGAAGGAATCGAGTTGTGCGCATTGGGGTGCCCTCCGGCGGCACGGTTGGCGGAACGTCCCATGCGCCGCCGAGGGTCGGGAAACGTCCGTGCTGCCTCAGGCTCAGCCAACGACGCGGCGCTTCGCCCCGCACTCGGGCCGCCGCCAATCAGGTGACTGTTTCCGCTGTTGGTGGCATCGGCTGGCGGGCGGTCACCGGCTCGTGCCGGCGCCGTCCGACCCCGTCGTCACGGTCCGCTCCACCGAGAATCCGCCCCACGTCCCGTCCGGCAGCCGCGCCCGGATCCGCACCCGGTGGACCTCCCCGGCGGCGCGGCCCAGGTAGAAGCTGTAGTCCGCCCGGCCGCGCGGCGGGGTGCCGCCCCACACCAGGGAGGTGGCCGGGGCGCCGTCGAGCCGGATCTGGTACTCCGTGACCACGCCTTCCGTGCGCGGCGGTTGCCAGGACAGGTCGATGTAGTACGCCCCGTCGGCCCGGTGGGTCGCCGCCCGGAACCCGGTGGGGGCGGTGTCCCGGCCGTCGTCCGTGCCCGGTGTGGTGAGGCGGACCGGGGCGCTCGCCGGCGAGACGTTGTCGGCGGCGTCGCGGGCCCGGACGGTGAACGTGTAGCGGTGGCCCGGGCGCAGGCCGGTGACCACCGTCGCGGTCTGACCGCCGCCCACGCTGTGGATCTTCGTGGCGCCCTGGTGGATCTCGTACGAGAGCACGCCCCGGTCGTCGGTGGAGGCGGTCCAGGACAGCTGGACGGCCCGGCTGCCGACCGCCCGTCCCGTGGGCTCGCGCGGGCGGGTCGGCGCCGAGCGGTCCGCCGCGACGACGGCCGGCGTTCGCGCGCGCACCTCCCGGCTGCTCGGGCCCACGCGCCCGTCGGTGTCCCGGGCCCGCACCGTGAAGACATACATGGTGGACGGCCTGAGCCTGGTGACGTCCACCATGTGCTGCGAAGCCGGTACTTCGCCGACCTTTGTGGTGCCGCGATATACCTCGTAGGCCCGGACGCCGGGGCCCGAACTCACCGCGTTCCACATGACGTGCACGCTGGTGGCGCTCCCGGCCGCGGCGGTCACCCCCGTCGGAGCGCCGGGCATCCGCCGGCTCTCGCCCTCGGCCGCGCCGCCCCAACCGCAGGACACGAGCAGCAGCAGGCCCCCGAGGGCCAGGACGGGAGGAAGGGGAACACGTCGCACGGCTCAGCCTCCCGGGGGACGGGATGACGGCAATGGTCCGGACCAATATGGCCCGACTGTCGCGGTCACATCAAGAGGGCGGAAACCCGGGGCGGCAGCATTGGTGACCATCGGAGCGCGTTGCGTATGCTGAAGCTCCTTGGCTGAACTCCCCGCGACAGCAGGGAAGTTCACGTCTGTGGCGCGGAACGCTGTCGTCGCTGATCCCGCGCCGACACGGGTGGCCGGGACGGCCTGGGCCGATACGGGCTCAGGTTCCCGGCCCCTGTCAAAAGTCAACGGGGTGTCAGACGCCGTAGATCGTCCGGACCCCCGTACGGTGGCCGGGTGCCCGGGCGGGCTCCGGATCGGGCTCGGTGACCACCCATGCCCCCAGGAGAGGTCCCCTATCGTGCGTGTCCAGTCGCTGACGCTGGCCGCGGCCGGCGCCGCCCTGCTCACTCCCCTCCCGCCCGTCCCCGCTCCGCTGCTCCCCCTGCGGGTGCCGGTGGTACGCAGCGAGGGCCGGGTCGACGCCGCCGACCTGCTCGCCCGGGTGCGTCACTGCGCCCCCGTCTCCCGCGGCCGCTACCGCACCGACGAGTCCGCGCCCGCGACCGTCGCGGTCTGCGGCACCCGCGACGCCGTGTTCTGGAAGGCCGACATGGACATCGACTGCGACGGCCGGTCCACCAGGCGCTGCAACGGCCGCACCGACCCGAGCTTCCTGCCCGCCACCGCCTTCCAGCAGTCCGACGGCCGTCATCTCAACGCCGAACGCCTGCCCTACATCGTGGTGCCCGCCCCGAGCCGCCGCTGGGACCACCGCGCGGGCGGCGTGCGCGGCGGTTCCGTCGCCGCGGTCGTCTACCGCAACCGTGTGCGGTACGCCGTCGTCGGGGACACCGGCCCGCGCGAGATCATCGGCGAGGCCTCCTACGCCACCGCCCGGGCCCTCGGCATCAGTCCCGATCCGCGCAGGGGCGGGGCGTCCTCCGGGGTCACCTACATCGTCTTCAAGGACTCCCGGGTCAAGCGCATCCAGGACCACATGGCGGCCGTCGCGACCGGGGAGCGGCTGGCGGGCCGGTTCGTCCGGCACCCCTGAGCCGCCCCCCGACCGCCGGGACCTCTTCGACCGCGGTCCTCACACCTTGCGGTACATGTACGCCTCGGTGGCCGCCGCCTCCACCGCGTTCAGGTCGCCTCCCGCGGCCGCCGTGACCACCGCGGCCACCGCGCCCTCGACGAACGGGGCGTCCACCAGGCGCGTGCCGCCCGGCAGTTCGTCGCCCTCCGCGATCAGCGCCTTCACCGTGAGCACGGCGCTGCCCAGATCCGTGAGCACGGCGACCCCGGCTCCCCGGTCCACGGCCGCGGCCGCCGCGGAGATCAGCTCGGCGCTCGTACCGAGCACGCCGGCCTCGGTGCCGCCCGCCGTGGCGACGGGCACCGCCTCGGCGCCGCCCGCGAGGCCCTTCGCCAACTCGGCGACCGACGACGCGACCTCGGCGCTGTGCGACACCAGCACGATCCCGACCGGCTTCCCCTCACTCACCGGCGGCCTCCACCAGCGCGGCGATCAGCAACGCGGACGAGGTGGCCCCCGGGTCCTGGTGCCCGATGCTGCGCTCCCCGAGATAACTCGCCCGGCCCTTGCGGGCCTGCAACGGCACCGTCGCCAGCGCGCCCTCCTCGGCGGCGGCCCGGGCCGCGGCGAAACCGTCGGGCATCGCGTCCACGGCCGGCACCAGCGCGTCGAGCATGGTCTTGTCGCCGGGCGCGGCCCCCCCGAGGGCCATCACCCCGTCCACGCCCGCCCGCAGCGCCTCGGCCAGCTGCGCCTCGCTGACCTCCGTGGCATCCCCGAGCGCCTTGCCCGTGCGGCGCAACAGCGTGCCGTACAACGGCCCGGACGCGCCGCCGACCGTCGAGATCAACTGGCGGCCCGCGTGGGTCAGGACCTCGCCCGGGGTGTCCGGGGCCTCCTTCTCCAGCGAGGCCGCCACGGCCCGGAACCCGCGCTGCATGTTGGTGCCGTGGTCGGCGTCGCCGATGGCCGAGTCGAGAGCGGTGAGCCGTTCCGCCTCGCGGTCGACGGACGCGGCGGTCACGGTCATCCAGCGGCGGAAGAAGTCGGCGTCGAGCACTGGTTCTCCTTGCGTGGTAGGTACGTTGGTCGCGTCCGCCGCCGTGTCACATGCCCCAGCGCAGGGCCGGCGTCCGCACCGGCGCGTCCCACAGCCCCAGCAGTTCCTCGTCGACCTGGCACAAGGTGACCGAGGCGCCCGCCATGTCCAGCGAGGTGACGTAGTTGCCCACGAGCGTGCGGGCCACGGTGACCTTGCGCTCGCCGAGCACCCTCTGCACCTCGGCGTTGAAGCCGTACAGCTCCAGCAGCGGTGTCGCGCCCATGCCGTTGACCAGGACGAGGACGGGGTTGCGCGGTTCGAGGTCCTCCAGTACCGCGCCCACCGCGAAGTCGGCGATCTCACCGGACGTCATCATCGCTCGCCGCTCCCGGCCCGGCTCGCCGTGGATGCCGATGCCCAACTCCAGTTCACCGGGCGGCAGATCGAACGTGGGGCTGCCCTTGGCCGGCGTCGTGCACGCGCTGAGTGCCACGCCGAAGCTGCGGGAGTTCTCGTTGACCCGGCGCCCGATGGACTCGACCTGCTCCAGGGGCCGGCCCTCGGCGGCCGCCGCGCCCGCGATCTTCTCGACGAAGAGGGTCGCGCCGGTGCCGCGCCGGCCGGCCGTGTAGAGGCTGTCGGTGACCGCCACGTCGTCGTTGACGAGCACCTTCGCGATCTGGATGCCCTCGTCCTCGGCGAGCTCGGCCGCCATGTCGAAGTTCAGTACGTCACCGGTGTAGTTCTTCACGACGAACAGCACACCCGCCCCGCTGTCCACGGCCGCCGCCGCCCGGGCCATCTGGTCCGGAACCGGTGAGGTGAACACCTCGCCGGGGCAGGCGGCCGACAACATCCCGTGCCCCACGAACCCGCCGTGCAGCGGTTCGTGCCCCGAGCCGCCGCCCGACACCAGCGCCACCTGCCCGGCCACGGGCGCGTCCCGCCGTACGATCACCCGGTTCTCGACGTCGACGGTCAGCTCGGGGTGGGCGGCCGCCAGCCCCCGCAGCGCGTCGGCCACCACGGTCTCCGGAACGTTGATGAGCATCTTCATCGATACCTCCTGGTGGACCCGGTAGGTAGGCCTCCGGCCCGTGTGCCCAGGGCCGACGCCGACCTGTTGCCTACTCTCGGAAGTATCGACCTTGAACGGGTGATCGTCACCCGTCGCCGCGCGCCGGCGGGTGCTTGAAGCTGAACCAGGTCGTCTTGCCCTCGTCCGTCGGCCGCACGCCCCAGTCGTCGGCGAGGGCGCGGACCAGGAGCAGCCCCCGGCCGGACTCGGCGTCCTCGGCCGCCACGCGCGGCTGGGGCAGATGGGGACTGCGGTCGGTGATCTCGACCGTGAGTTCGATGACGGTGCGGCAGACGTGCACACCGATCGGGCCCTGCGCGTGCAGGACGGAGTTGGTGAGGATCTCGGACGCCAGCAGACAGGCGTCGTCCGCCCGGTGCGCGAGCTCCCACGCGTCCAGCACCCCGGCGAGGAATTCGCGGCCGGCCGGCACCGACTCGGGCAGGGCGGGCAGGGTGGTCGAGGCCGAGGCCAGCGGAGCCGCGGGCAGCCGGGTCAGCAGCAGGGTGACGTCGTCGTCGTGGCCGTCGGCGCCGGGCAGCAGGCTGGCCAGCACATGGTCGGCGACGAACTCCAGGTCGGGCGTGCTGTCGGCGAGTTTGTCCAGTGTGCCGATGAGTTCGGTGAGCTGGTCCTCGATGTCGCTGCCCGGCGTCTCGACGAGCCCGTCCGTGTAGAGCACCAGGGTGGCGCCGCGCGCGACGGTGGTGCGGCACTGCTCGTAGATGACGTCACCGACGCCCAGCGGCGCGTTCACCGGCGAGGGGAGGGGACGCACGCTCTCGACGGGGTCGGTGACCAGGACGGGCAGGTGCCCGGCGGAGCACACCGTCACGTCCCCGGTGTCGGCGGCTATGACCAGGTAGCAGCAGGTGACGAGCTGGTCCGGGACGTCCAGGTCGGCGACCACGGTGTCCAGGGCCTGCATCAGCTGACGGGGCTGCATCCCGGTCTTGGCCAGCGCGTGCGCGGCGGACCGGAGCTGGCCCATCACGGCGGCCGCCTCCAGCCCGCGGCCCATCACGTCGCCGATCAGCACCCCCACCCGGCCGGCCCCCAGCGGGATCAGGTCGAACCAGTCGCCGCCGACGCCGGCGCCCTGGGTGGCGGGCAGATAGCGACTCGCGGTGGCGAGGCCCGGGATGGCCGGCGGGGTGCCCATGAGACTGCGCTGCAGGGTCAGGGCGATGTGCCGCTGCTGTTCGTACAGCTCCGTCAGCTCGGCCTCGGCGCGCTTGCGGTCGCTGATGTCGCGGACGATGGCGCACGCCCCGATGACCGTGCCGTCCGGGGCGCGGGTCGGCCACAGCGTCACGTCCACGTCCAGCAGGCCGCCGGTGCGGGTGAGCCGCAGCGTCTCGAAGTGCTCGACCTTCTCGCCCCGGCGCAGCCGGTCCAGCAGCACACCGATCTCGTCGTGCCGGTCGGTCGGGGCCAGGATCGACACGTGCTGCCCCACCGCCTCCGCCGGCGTGAACCCGTACAGCGAGTGGGCCGCGGCGTTCCAGTAGGTGATCCGGCCGTCGAGGGTCTTGGCGAGGATCGCGTCCTGGGAGGACTCGACGAGCGCGGCGAGTTCGTTGATGCGTTCCTCTGCCGCCTTGCGTTCGCTGACGTCGCGGACGGCGGCGGAGACGAGGAGGCCGTCGGCGGTTTCGAGGGGGCTGAGGCTGATCTCGACGGGGAACTC
>NZ_JBSHAQ010000047.1:56872-79894 GCF_053611585.1 Streptomyces sp. NPDC054794
GGTCTGCGCGTTGACGAGCTTGATGGTGCCGGTGTCGTCCACGATGACCATGGCGTCCGGTGCCGCCTCCAGCAGCCCCCGGAACCTTTCCTCAGCGGCCCGGGAACCGCTCGCCGTGGCGCCCGCGCCGCACTGGCACAACTCTTCCGCCACATCGGCGCAACCGGGTGGCACCACTTCGGCCAAGTCGCTCATGTCCATCCCCGATCGGCGGCTCACCATGAGTGGGCCATCCCATCGCAACTCCGGGCACTTCGCGCGGACATGTCGTCTAATGGTCGTACCGCGGCCGAACCTGCCCGCACGCGGTGCCGTCCGTGACAGCTCCGCTGCCGTGCGGGTGCGTCTCGGGGTGTGGAGGCGCCGGACGCGCGCGGCGGCAAGGGCGCCGGCGGCGTCAGGACGGCACGACGGCGACCGGGCACATCGCCTCCCGCACCAGGTCTCGTACGAGGTCCCTCGCGAGGTCCTGGGCCCCGGAGCCGTACCGGCGCCCCACCACGACCAGGGCCGTGTCGGCGCCGTGGTGCAGCAGGGCGTGGACCGGGGTCAACAGCAGCACGTCCTCGATCACGGGTACGTCCGGATACTTCGCGCGCCAGGGCCGCAGCGCGTCCGCCAGCAGCTGCACCTCGTGGTCCTCCCAGGCCGCCCGGTCCTCCTCCGGCACGCCGAAGGGCAGCTCGGCGGCGGTCGGCGGCAGCGTCCAGGCATGCACGGCCCGCAGCGCCACGCCCCGCAGCCGCGCACTGTCGAAGGCGAACCGGATCACCGCGGGCGCGGGCCGACGCGGGTCGACACCGAGAGCGACCTCGCCGGTTCGGGGGGCGGGGGCCAGGTCGTCCGGGACGAGCACGAGCGGGCAGGCACAGGTCCCGACGGCGTCGCCGTCCAGCGGGCTCGGGGCGTTGCCGCCGGGTCGGGTCGTGCGGTTGCTGTTCGGCGGGGTCGGGGTGTGGTCGTCGGGCTGTGTTGCGGGGCTGTTGTCCGGCCAGGCCATGTCCCGGCCCTCCGCGCGGCTCACGCCGAGGACCACCGTCGCCGCACCGTCCGGGTCGGGTGGTGAACCGTCGGTCAGTACCTGGAGGGGCAGGCCGCGCAGGCGTGCCTCCAGCCTGGCCCAGTCCGCCGCCGCTCTGCCGTCCGTCGCCGGGCCGGCACTCGCGAGCACCACTCGTTCCATGAACGTACGCCTCTCTGCCACGCGTCCTCGCCCCCCGCGGGAGCGAGCCCCCTCCAGCCCCCGACCCCCTGCTTTCCGGCCGGTGGGCCGGGCGTCGAGTCAGCCCGTCCGGTGGCCCCAGCGGGGGCCGATCCGGTCCCACTCGCGGTCCCACCCGTCCAGGCGCCGCCGGTCGAGCCGTCGGCGCGCCACCGTGCCGGCGGCGAGGGCGGCGCCGGCCAGGGCGCAGGCGGCGCCGGTGCCGGCCACTCCCGCTTCGACGGCCGCCTGCGTGCGGCCCGCCGGTTCGGGGACGAGCCCGCCGGTGTCGTCCTGCCGGACCCGGACCTCGGTCCCCGCCTTCAGGTCGCCGTCCACCCGGGCCTCCCCGGTGCGCACGGTGCCGTCCGGTGCCGTCCAGCGCGCCGAGGCCGGGCTCCGCTCCTCCGCCCGCCGGGACGCGGCGGCGCTCCCGGAGGCGTCGGCGAGAAGTACCGCCCGCACGGGATGCCGCTCGGCACGCTGCCGGGCGAACGCCGCCTCCGTGGCCTGGGCCGTCACCAGTCCGGCCACGGCACCGCCCAGCAGGACGACCGCCCACACGACCAGCACGGTCCAGGCCTCGACGACGTCGTCGTGCCGTCGCAACGGGTTGGTCCGCCACCGCCACAGCCGCTTCCTCGCGCACTGGCCGCCGCGCATGGGTCCGCCCTCCCCTTCGTCACCGTCGTCACCGTGCCGTCCTCACGTCCACCGTGACAGCCGGGGCGGCGGCGCGGCATGGGCCGACCAGGGGCCGCCGCGGGGCCGGTCGGGCTCCGGTCCGGGCGCCGGACAGGGGCCGTTCAGCCCTGGCACGGGAGGGGAACCGGAGGTGCCGGAGCGGGGGACAGATTCCGTCCGGTCGGTCATGGGGGCCGGTCGGCCCAAGCGCGATCCCCCAAAACCGGACAAGCTGGAAGAGCGCGGCAAAGCGGGCAAGGCTCCCGCGCGCGACGCAGGACCACGAGGAGGCTGAGAAGCGCATGAAAGGCTTTGTCTTCCACGGCCCCGGGCAGTCCGCCTGGGAGGAGGTTCCCGACCCCGCCCTCAAGGAACCCACCGACGTGATCGTGCGGGTCGACGCGGTCTCCATCTGCGGGACCGACCTGCACATCCTCAAGGGCGACGTCCCCGAGGTGCAGCCCGGCACCGTGCTCGGACACGAGGCCGTCGGCGAGATCGTCGAGGCCGGCGACGACGTACGGTCCGTACGTCCCGGAGAGCGGGTCCTGATCTCCTGCATCAGCGCCTGCGGACGCTGCCACTACTGCAGAGAGGGTGTCTACGGCCAGTGCCGGGACGGCGGCGGCTGGATCCTCGGGCACCTGACCGACGGCACCCAGGCCGAGTACGTGCGCGTCCCGTACGCCGACCTGTCCGTGCACCCGCTGCCCGCCACCGTGGACAACAGGGACGCGGTCCTGCTCGCGGACATCTTCCCGACCGCCTACGAGGTCGGCGTGCTCAACGGGCGGGTGTGCCCCGGCGACACCGTGGCCGTCGTCGGAGCCGGCCCCGTCGGACTCGCCGCGATCGCCACCGCCCGCCTGTTCGCGCCCGAGCGGATCATCGCCGTGGACCTCGCCCCGGCCCGGCTGGAGGCGGCCCGGCGGCTGGGCGCCAACGCCGTGGCGGACGTCGAGGAGGCTCCGGCGCAGCTGGTCGCCGACCTCACGGACGGGCTCGGCGCGGACGTGGTCATCGAGGCGGTCGGCACACCGGAGAGCTTCGAGCTGTGCACCGAGATGGTCCGGCCCGGCGGCCACGTGGCCAACGTCGGCGTGCACGGCAGGCCCGCCACCCTGCATCTCGAAGACCTGTGGAACAAGAACGTCACCATCACCACCGGCCTGGTCGACACCCGCTCCACGCCCACCCTGCTGCGCATGACCGCCGCCGGCCGGCTGCCCACCGAGCGCATGGTCACCCACACCTTCCCGCTCGACCGCATGGAAGAGGCGTACGACGTCTTCGAGAGGGCCGCGGAGACCGGCGCGCTCAAGGTGGTACTCGGCGGGGAGCAGCACGAAGTGGCCGTGCGGGCGGCTTGACGAGAGGACGTGACGTGCCATGGCCGAGCGGACTCGGGCACACCCCGAACAGACGCGGGCACACCCCGAACAGACTCGAACGCACAGGGGAGAGGGCGCCCCGCTGGGCGATCTGGGCCGCCGGCTGGCCACCCGGCGCTCCCAACTCGGCCTGACCCGGCGGGAGACGGCCACCCGCGCGGGCATGGCGCCCAGCTACCTCGCCTACCTGGAGGAGCACCCCGGCGCCGCGCCGGGCCCCGGCCCCCTGCTCCGGCTCGCCGAGGCGCTGGAGACGACCGTCAGCGAGCTCACCGGCGGCGAGATCGACCTGCCGCCCGGCCCCGCGGGCGCCGCCCGCACGCCGGAGTTCACGGAGCTGGAGCCGCCCGAGTGCCGGGCCCTGCTGGCGACGCACGGCGTCGGCCGGCTCGCGGTGTCCACGGAGTCGGGGCTCGTGATCGTGCCGGTCAACTACAGCGTGATCGAGGGTTCCGTCGTCTTCCGCACCGCGCTCGGCGCGACACCGGCGCTGGCGGCCGGTGCCCGGGTCGCGTTCGAGGTCGACCGCATCGACGACGCGTTCAGCCGCGGCTGGAGCGTGCTCGTGCGCGGGGACGCCCGCGCCGTGACCGACGCCGACGAGCAGCGGCTGCTCGCCTCGCAGGCGCACAGCACCCCGTGGGCGGGCGGCTGGCGCGATCTGTGGGTGCGCATCGGGCTCGACACCGTCACCGGCCGCCGGATCAGCCTCTGACGCGGGCCCTTCTCCGGCCCGAACGGGACCGATGGCCCTCGTCGCGGGGCCCCCGCCGCCGGAGGATGGAGGAGCCAGTGCCGCTGTACCCGGCGAGAGACGAGACGGCTGATGTACCCCAACGATGGTTTCCGTGAGCTGGACCGGGAGGAGTGCCTGCGCCTGCTGGCGCAGGCGCCCCTCGGCCGCATCGTGCACACGCGTCACGCCCTGCCCGCCGTGCTTCCGGTGAACTTCGGCCTGGACGAGGACGGCGCGGTGCTGCTGCGCACGTCGGCGGCCTCGGAGCTGGTGCGGGCGATCGACGGCGCGGTGGTCGCGTTCGAGGCCGACCAGGTCGACGCCGTCGCACAGTCCGGCTGGAGCGTCGTCGTCACCGGGCCCGCCACCGTCGTGACCGACCCCGCCGAGCACGAGCGGCTGGTGCGCAGCGGTCCGCGCTCCTGGGTGCCCGCGCCGCATGAGGTCTTCGTCCGCATCGAGCCCGATCTGGTCACCGGCCGGGAGCTGGTCGGCGGCCGCACCGTGTACGGCGTCGACCTGCGCACCTGACCCTGACCACCGAACGACCCCCGAACGGCCCCGCCACAAGGGGCCGTTCGGCGTGTCCGGGGGGCTTTCGGCACCTCGGCCCGCCGCCGGCGGACGACGAACATCGTCCGCGTGGGCGCCGTCCCGGCCCGCCCCGGCCGGGATGCCGCTCCCGTGCGGTGCGGACGCCGACAGGAGGGACACGGGACATGACTGCCGATCACGTGGTCGTCGGAGTGGACGGCTCAGTGGTCTCCGTACAGGCCCTGGACTGGGCCGCCGAGGAGGCGGCCCGGCGTGGTGCCGGGCTGCGTGTGCTGTACGCCGTGCCGGACCGCGACGAGGCCGCACCGGTGCTCGGCTCGGCCGCGGCGCGGGTGTGCGCCCGGCATCCGGGGCTGCCGGTGGAGAGCGTGGCGGCGGAGGGCGGCGCCGTGCGGGCGCTGGCCCGCGCGAGCGAACGGGCCGCCCTGACCGTCGTGGGCACCAGGGGCCTCGGGCGGCTGTCCGGTGCGGTGTTCGGCTCGGTCGGCCGTCGGCTCGCCGCACACGCGCGGGGCCCGCCGGCCGTGGTGCGCGGCGACCACCCGTGCGGCGGCGGGGCGGCGCGGGACGTACTGCTCGGTCCGGAGGGCGACACGGGCGGCCGGGCGGCCGCGTACGCCTTCCAGGAGGCCGAGCGGCGTGGTGGCCGGCTGTGTGTCCTGCACCCCGTCACGCGCCTCGTCCTGGCCCGGCTGCGGGAACAGCATCCGTACGTCGCGCTGGAGTCCCGGGCGGTCCCCGTCCGCCCGCCGAACGCGCTCCTGGACGCGACCGGCGCGGCCGCGGTCGTGGTCATCGGCTCCCGGCGGCCCGCCGGACGCTCCGGTCGACGGCCGGGCCCGGTCGCCCGGTCCCTGCTGCACCGCGCGCGCTGCCCGGTGGTCGTCGTGCCGGCCGCGTGAACGCGGTGGGTGAGCCGCTCTCAGTCGTCCCCGGGGCAGTCGTCGGGCCCGGTCTCGGGGCCGTCGTCGGCCGTGAGCAGGACGCCGGTGACCAGGTCGGGGCGGATGCGCACCGCCAGGTCCGTCTGGTCGATCCAGGGGCGCAACAGCGCCTGGTAGCGGGCGAGTTCCTCCGGGTCGGTGACCAACTGCGCGAAGCCCGTCACCACCACGCTCCAGCCCAGGTGCGTGTCCGGGTCGATGACGTCGGCCTCGTACGCGACGACCACCCCCGGGCCGTCGGAGCGCCGGGTGTGCGAGGTCAGGGCCGCGCCCTCGTGGGTGCGGACGACGATGTCGCCGCCGTCCAGGACGTGGTTGACCGGGCGGACGGTGGGCAGCGCCTGCCGGGTGAACACGATCCTGCCGAGGGACACGCTGCCCAGCAGGCGGAGGGCCTCGGCACTGTCGAGGTCGATTCTGCGGCGCGGGCCTGGTCCGGCCGGTCGTTCGTCGTCGCGGGCCATGGGGGGAATCCGTACGGGTGTGACGGGTGTGTCGCTCACTGCTCTCGGTCTCCGGCCGGTACTCCGGGGTGGTCGTGTCGCACGCCGCCGGGTGCGGCCTCGGACGCTTCGATCAGACCATTGGAGCCGCGGCGGCCCGCTCGGCGCCAGGGCCGTTCGGCCCCGACTCGCGTCCGGCCGGTCCCGTGCCCGGTGTCCGGGCGGACGGGCTTCGTGCCGGGCCACGGCGGTCCGGTGTCGTACCGGGGCACGGACGCAGGACGGAGCGACACCGCGGGGGATCGGTGCCGCTCCTGACTCCACTGTCCCGCGATCCCGTCCCGGATCCAAGGGCCGATCGGTTCTCGCGCCAGTCCGGACGGCCCCGACCGGCCGAATCGGGGCGGTGTGCCGGTGGCTCCGGCGCCGACGGCGACGGGCGCACGGGCTGGCCGGGGGACGGCCGGCGCCGCGCGGCCGGGACGGGCGGGGCGGCCGCTCGGTTGGCCGGTTCGCCCGCCGCTCGTGGGCCGGATCACCTGGTGATCGACCGGTCGTGTCACCGGCCGCCCGGCGGGCCGTGTCACCTCCTGTCGCCGCCCCCGGTCCGTTCCAGCGCGGCCCGACCTGCCTCCAGCCGGGCCACCGGGACCCGGAACGGCGAGCAGGAGACGTAGTCCAGGCCGGCCGAGTGGAAGAAGTGCACCGAGTCGGGGTCGCCGCCGTGCTCGCCGCAGACGCCGATCTTCAGGTCCGGGCGGGCCGCACGGCCCTCGTCCACGGCGATACGGACCAGCCGGCCGACGCCGTCGCGGTCGATCGTCTCGAACGGGGAGATGGCGAAGACACCCTTGTCGAGATAGGCGGAGAAGAACTCCGCCTCGACGTCGTCCCGGGAGAAACCCCAGGTGGTCTGGGTCAGGTCGTTCGTACCGAAGGAGAAGAACTCCGCTTCCTGGGCGATCCGCCCCGCCGTGAGCGCCGCCCGCGGCAGCTCGATCATGGTGCCGACCGGACAGGGCAGCGGCACACCCGTCTCCGTGGAGACCTCCGCCAGCACCCGCTCGACCTCCGCGCGCTCGATCCGCAGCTCCTCGACGGCGCCGACCAGCGGCACCATGATCTCCGCCCGCGGGGAGCCCCCGGCCCGCACGCGCGCCACGACCGCCTCGGCGATCGCCCGGACCTGCATCGCGACCAGCCCCGGCACCACCAGCCCCAGCCGCACGCCCCGCAGGCCGAGCATCGGGTTCTCCTCGTGCATGCGGCCCACGGCCTCCAGGAGCTCGGTGTCCCGCAGGGACGGCAGCTCGCCGCGGGCCTCGGTGGCGGCGACGCGGACGGCGAGCTCGGTGTGGTCGGGCAGGAACTCGTGCAGCGGCGGGTCCAGCAGCCGGACGGTGACCGGCAGGCCGTCCATCGCCGCCAGGATCCCGGTGAAGTCCTCCCGCTGGAGCGGCAGCAGCGCCGCCAGCGCCCGGTCCCGCTCGCCGTCCGTGCGGGCCAGGATCATCTCCTCGACCAGGTGCCGCCGCTCGCCCAGGAACATGTGCTCGGTGCGGCACAGCCCGACACCCTGGGCCCCGAACCGGCGGGCGCGCGCCGCGTCCGCGGGCGTGTCGGCGTTGGCCCGCACCTCCAGCCGCCGTACCGCGTCGGCCTGTTCGAGGGCGCGGGCGACCGCGGCGACGACGCCCGCCGACTGCTCGCCGGTCTCCAGGTACCGCATGACCGCCGACGGAACGAGCGGTGCCGCCCCCGGGTACACGGCGCCGGTGGAGCCGTCCACCGAGATGACCGTGCCCTCCTGGACGACGGTGCCGTCCCGGGTGGCGAAGCAGCGGGTCTCGGTGTGCACGGTGAGTTCCTCCGCGCCGCACACGCAGACCCTGCCCATGCCGCGGGCGACGACGGCCGCGTGGCTGGTCTTGCCGCCCCGGCTGGTCAGCACCGCCTGCGCGGCCACCATGCCGGGCAGGTCGTCGGGCGTCGTCTCCTGCCGTACGAGGACGACCCGCTCCCCGGCGGCGGCGCGCCGTACGGCCTCCGCGGAGTCGAACACCGCCGCGCCGACGGCCGCCCCCGGTGAGGCCGGGATGCCGTGGGCGAGCGCGGCACCGGTCACCGAGGTGTCGAAGCGCGGGAACATCAGCCGCGCGAGCCCCTGCCCGCCGACCCGGATCAGGGCCTCGTCGGGCGTGATGAGCCCCTCCTCGGCCAGCTCCGCGGCGATGGCGAAGGCGGCCTCGGCGGTGCGCTTGCCGACCCGGGTCTGCAGCATCCACAGCCGCCCGCGCTCGATCGTGAACTCGATGTCGCACAGGTCCCGGTAGTGCCGCTCCAGGGTGAGCATGTGGTCGCGCAGCTGCCGGTACGACGGCGGGTCCAGCCGTTCCAGCTCGGCCAGCGGCACGGTGTTGCGGATGCCGGACACGACGTCCTCGCCCTGCGCGTCGGCCAGATAGTCGCCGTACAGGCCCGGCCGCCCGGTGGCCGGATCGCGGGTGAAGGCGACACCGCTGCCGGAGTCGGCGCCGAGGTTGCCGAACACCATGCGCTGCACGGTGACCGCCGTGCCCAGGTCGTCGGGGATGCCCTCGCGCCGCCGGTACAGGCGGGCGCGAGCGCCGTTCCAGGAGCGGAACACCGCGAGGACCGCCCGGCGCAGCTGCTCGGCGGGGGACTGCGGGAACTCCTCGCCCGTCCCGTCGAGGACCAGGTCCTTGTACGTGTCCGTCAGCCCGGCCAGGTCGCTCGCGTCCAGGTGCAGGTCGTCCGAGGCGCCGCGGGCCTCCTTCAGGCGCGTCATGGCCTCCTCGAACCGGGACGCGTCGACGCCCATGACCGTACTGCCGAACATCTGGACGAGCCGGCGGTACGAGTCCCAGGCGAAGCGCTCGCTGCCGGACGCCTTGGCCAGGCCCAGGACGGAGTCGTCGGTCAGGCCGACGTCCAGGACCGTCTCCATCATGCCGGGCATGGAGAACCGGGCGCCGGAGCGGACGGACAGCAGCAGCGGATCGTCCGGTGCCCCCAGCAGACGCCCGGCGGAGTCCTCCAGCGCGGACAGGTGCCGGGCGACCTCCTGCGCCATGCCCTCCGGCTCGGCACCGGTGGCCAGGAAGGCCCGGCAGGCCTCGGTGGTGACGGTGAACCCGGGCGGGACGGGCAGCCCCAGCCGGGTCATCTCGGCCAGGTTCGCGCCCTTGCCGCCGAGCAGGTCGGCCATGTCACGGCCGCCTTCCGCGAAGTCGTACACGTAACGGGCCATGGCGTCGGTCTCCTCGGTCCGGGGACTCGTTCCGCCTCCAGTGTCGAACGGGTGGGCCCGGCAGGTCAGATCCTGCGCGATCCGGTACCGTCCCTCCGCCCCGGCCATTACGGTGGCACATGACCGGACCGGTCGGATTCTGTGAAGATCCGTGTAGAGGGGACCTGGAGGAGCGCGGGTGGGAAGCCCCGAGGAGGCGCGTGTACGACTGCCGCAACTGAGGCTGGACGAGCTGCTGGAAGAGCTGCAGGCCCGGCTGGACGCGGCCCGCGGCACGCGGGACCGGGTGCACAGCCTGCTGGAGGCGGTGCTCTCGGTCGGCCGGGAACTGGACCTGGAACAGGCCCTGCACAGCATCGTGGAGGCCGCCGCCGCCCTGGTCGACGCCGAGTACGCCGCCCTCGGCGTGATCGGCCCCGACGGCAGACGGCTGTCGGCCTTCCACACGGTCGGCGTCGGCGAGGAACAGATCGCCGCGATCGGCCCGTTCCCGGAGGGCCACGGCATCCTGGGGGAGCTGATCCGGCACCCGGAGCCGCTGTGCCTGGCGAAGATCTCGGAGCACCCGGCCTCGTACGGCTTCCCGCCGCACCACCCGCCCATGAACACGTTCCTGGGCGTCCCGATCCGGGTGCGCGACCAGGTGTTCGGCAACCTGTACCTGACCGAGAAGCGCGGCGGCGGCGAGTTCGACGAGGAGGACGTCTCGGTCACGCTGACCCTGGCCGTGGCGGCCGGTGTCGCGATCGACAACGCCCGGCTGTACGCCGAGTCCCGGCTGCGCGAGCGCTGGCTGCGGGCCAACGCGGAGATCACCCACAGCCTGATGTCCGGGGCCGGCCACGCCGAGGTGCTCGGACTGATCGCCGAGCGCGCCAGGGAGATCACCGGCGCCGCCCTGGCCGTCGTCGCGATGCCCATGGCCGAGGACACAGGCCCGCTCAGTGTGGAACTGGCTCTCGGACAGGGCGCGGACGCCCTGCGCGGCCTGGTGCTGCCCGAGGACGGCAGCCTGGTCGGTGAGGCGTTCGCCCGCGCCGCCGCCGTCACCTGCGAGGACGTCACTGACGACGAACGCTTCGCGGCCGGCCTGCCGCAGCTCACCGGGCTCGGCCCCGCCGTGGCCGTACCCATCGGGACGGTCGGCGGAGGCGTGCGCGGCGTGGTCCTGCTGGTCCACGAGACCGGGCACACCCCGTTCACCGACAAGGAGACCGAGCCCCTTCAGGTCTTCGCGGCGCAGGCGGCCATCGCGATGGAGCTGGCCGAACGCCGCCGGGACGCGGAGGAGATCGCGGTGCTCAAGGACCGCGACCGGATCGCCCGGGACCTGCACGACCTGGCGATCCAGCGGCTGTTCGCCACCGGCATGACGCTGCAGAGCGCGGGCCGCTTCATCGAGCACCCCGAGGCGGGCGAGCGGGTGCTGCGGGCGGTGGACGACCTGGACGAGACCATCAAGATCATCCGGTCGACGATCTTCGGCCTGCGGGCCCGCGAGGGCACCGCCGGGACCGGCCTGCGGGCCCGCGTCGTCCGCGTGGCGGGCGAGGCGGCGCCGGTGCTGGGCTTCGCCCCCAGCGTGCGGATGGAGGGCCTGCTCGACACCGACGTGCCGCGCGAGATCGCCGACCACGTCGTCGCCGTCCTGTCCGAGGCCCTCACCAACGTCGCCCGGCACGCCCGCGCCGGCCGTGCCGACGTGGCCCTCGCCACCGACGGCCATGAGCTGAGACTGTCGGTCACCGACAACGGCGCGGGCATCCCGCCCGACGGTCGCCGCAGCGGACTGCGCAACATGGCAGAGCGCGCACAACAGCTCGGCGGCGAGCTGACGTTGGAGACGCCCGACGAGGGCGGAACCGCGCTGGTCTGGCGTGTGCCGCTGCCCGAGCGGGAGGCCCCCGGCGCCGTCTTCGAGGCGTAGGCTCGGCAGCGCGCACCGGTCTGGACCGTTCGGCCCATGCGATCACCGGACTCTTGACCGAGCCTGGAAGTGTCGGACGCAGGGACCTGAGCCCCCCCGGAGGTCGCCATGCACGACACCAGGTACCGCGACACGCGGTACATCGTGAGCGATGTGATGACCCACACCGTCGTGGCGCTGCGCCCAGGAGCGGCCTTCAAGGACATCGTGAAGACCATGCGGCAGTGGGACATCAGTGCCCTGCCCGTGGTGGACGACGATCAACGGGTCGTCGGTGTCGTCTCCGAGGCGGACCTGCTGCGCAAGGAAGAGGTCTCCGACGGCGGTCTCGACGCCTACGTCGACCCGCTGCGCCGGCCCGACCTCGCCAAGGCCGCCGCCGTGAGCGCGGGGGAGCTGATGACCACCCCGCCCGTCACGGTGCCACCGGACGCCACCCTCGCCCAGGCGGCACGCACGATGGCCCGCGGCGGGGTGAAGCGGCTGCCGGTGGTCGACGGCGACGGTGTGCTGAAGGGCATCGTCAGCCGGTCCGACCTGCTCAAGGTCTTCCTGCGGGACGACCGGGGCATCGCCGAGGAGATCCGCCGCGAGGTCGTCGCCCACCTGTTCGACGGGCCGTACGACGCGGTCGAGGTCGAGGTGCGCGACGGCGTCGTGACCCTGACCGGCCGCATCCGCGACACCGCGCTCGTGCCCGTCGCCGTACGGCTGGTGCGCACCGTCGAGGGAGTGGTGGACGTGGACTGCGCGCTCGCCGGACCGCGCCGCCAGCCCAACCTCGACCCGGACCTTCCGCAGACCGAAGGAGCCCGGCCGGCCTGACCCACCCGGACGGCCGGCGACGCGGGAAGGAGGCGACGGCCGATGGCGAGAACACGCCGAACCAAGCGAACGAAGCGAACGAAGACGGCCGGGCCAGGGCCGCGGCGATGGGCCTGGCGCTGGCGCAGCAACCCGCTGCGGCGCCGCAGCGACGCCGTCGAGGCCTGGATCGTGCTCGGCACCTGGCTGTTCACCGTGCTGGGCGCGGTGTTCGCCGGCGTGCTGGCGGCGGCGGTGGTGGACCACACCCTCGCCGAGCGCCGCGCGCAGGTGCACGCCGTCTCCGCCGTGCTCACCCGGTCCGCGGCGGACTCCGTGCCCGCGGCGAGCGGATACGACGACGGCCGAGTGTGGGCGACCGTGCGCTGGACCGACAAGGACGGCTCCGTGCACCAGGACCGGGTGAAGGTCGTCCCGGGTGTCGACAAGGGCAGCCGGATCACCGTGTGGGCGGACCGCGCGGACCGCGCCGTCTCCAAGCCGCTCACCCCGGCGGAATCCATGCTCCAGGCGGCCGTCACCGGTGTCCTCGTGGCGCCGGTCGCCGCGGTCACGGTGTGGGCGGCGGGCCGGCTGGTGTGCGGGCGCCTGATGCGCCGGCGCCTCGCCGAGTGGGACGAGGAGTGGAAGCGGATCGGCCCGCAGTGGCGCAACCTCAGCGGAGGAAGAGGGTGACCCACGGCCGGGGAACGACGTCATGACCATCAGGGTCCGGGGCCCGGAGGAGAAGACGGGTACCAGGACCAGTCCGGTGCGGCACGCCTGAACGGCGGTTCGGGCCGACGCGCACCCGTGTGCGCGGCCGGGGTTTCCCGGCCGCGCACACCGATGTCCGGCCTCGCCCACCGTGTCCCGTCCGCGCCCACCGCCGTCCGCGGCGCGGCGGTCCTCGTCGGTCACCCCACGCGCGCGACGGCGAGGTGGCAGTCGACGTTCACCACGCCTTCCACGCTCCGCACCAGACGGACGGCCAGCGGGATCCGCGCGACGTCCGGGACCCGTCCGGTGAGGGTCACCACGCCTCTGGCCACCGCGACCCGTACGGGTTCGACCGGAGCCGGGAAGAGCACGTCGACGACGTCGCGCCGGACCTCCTCGGCGATCTCGTCGTCCGGCCGCAGGAACACCTTGAGCAGGTCGCCCCGGCTGACGAGCCCTTCGAGGGCCCCCTCGGAGTCGACCACGGGCAGCCGCTTGACGTGGCACAGGGCCATGATCCGGGCGGCCTCGGCGAGGGTGGCCTCGGCGTGCACGGTGACGGCCGGCGAGGTCATCAGCTCCTCCGCGGTCAGCGCACCCGCCTTGGCCAGGTCCGCCGACCGCAGCCGCTGCGTGAGCCGGTCCGGGTCGCTGTCCCGGAACTCCTCCTTGGGCAGCAGGTCCGCCTCGGAGACCACACCGATCACCCGGCGCTCGCCCTCCAGCACCGGAACGGCGCTGATCCTCCACCGCCCCATGAGGCGGACGAGGTCCTTGAACGCGGCCTCGCGTCCCACGGTGACGACGTTGCGTGTCATCACGTCGCTCACGATGTGCGGGCTGCCGTACAGGGTGTCCTCCTCGGAGAAGTCCGGTGCGCTCGACGGTGACTCCCAGCCTCCGGCCGGCGGGCACCGGGCACCACAGGCCGCTCGGTCCCGACAAGGGGTCGTTCGGCCCTGTGGCGGACGGTGCGGAGCGCGTACGGCAACGGCGGGGCCGTGGGCGCCCACGGCACGGCGCGACGGGCCGGGCGGCGCGTACGGCGCGGCACGACAGGGCGGGAAGGATGCCATCCGCTTCTCGCGGATCCTGATTGCGCGGTGCGCGGCCGCCGGCCGCTTCCCCGCGTCCGAAGCTGTCCTTCCCGCCACCTCCAGCACACCACGCCGACCGGCGCGGCGCCAGGGCCGACCGGACCCCAAGTCGAAGAGCTCCGCCGGCGGCCGTGCCCGGCACGGTCGTACCCGCCCTGGCGTCGACGCCCGGCAGAGGAGGCCATCGTGACGGCCTGGACCTGGGAGTACGAGGGATACGAGCCGGCGGACGAACGCCTCAGGGAGTCGCTGTGCAGCCTGGGCAACGGCTATGTCGCCACCCGCGGCGCGCTGCCCGAGTGCGCCGCGGACGACGTGCACTATCCGGGCACCTATGTGGCCGGCTGCTACAACCGGCTCACCTCTGATGTGGCGGGACGCCGCGTCGAGAACGAGGACATGGTGAACCTGCCGAACTGGCTGCCGCTGCGTTTCCGCCTCGCCGGGCGGGAGTGGCTCACCCCGGACACCGCGCCGGTGCTCGACCACAGGCAGACGCTGATCGACGCTCAGCGGCCTCGTCCACGGTTGGATCCGGACCCGGGCCCGACGCGCTCGGGCGTGGGAGTTCTGCCAGGAGGCCCTGCGGGGCGACATCGCCGACGTCCAGGGCGGCACCACCGGTGAGGGCATCCACCTGGGCGCCATGGCGGGCACCCTCGACCTGGCCCAGCGCGGACTGACCGGGCTGGAGACCAGACAGGGGGCGCTGTGGCTCGATCCCGCGCCGCTGCCCGAACTCTCGTCGTTCGGGTTCTCCCTGCGCTACCGCGGGCACTGGGGCGTACGACTGCGGTGGGAGCACGGGCTGCTGGAGGTGACGGTGCCGCCGTCCGACCGTTCACCGATCGAGCTCCGGCTGCCGGACCGCACGCTCCACGTCCGGCCGGGCGGGACGTCCCGGCTGCGGCTCGGGGACCCGGCGCCACCCGGCGCGTGACGCGAACCGCTCGGTCAGGCCTCTATCGGGCCGGTCAGCTGGACTATGTCGTCCGAGGCCACGTCGTGCAGCCGGACGGCGAGGTCCTCCAGGGCGCGGCTGGCGGCGAGTTCGTCACCGATCTCGGGGATCGGCCGGTCCAGCGGATTGCGCCGGGCGTGGCCCCGGCCGGTGACGGTCGCCGTGTCGCGGGTGGTCAGCACGGCACGCGCCTGCGTGTCGTCGCCGTCCTCGGTGATGAAGATCTGCACGGTCCACTGCTTGGCATCCACCGTGGTCACCTCCGTAGGCGAAACCCCCCACCTACCAGGCTGCGCCCGCGCGCGGGGCCCGGTCCAGAGCCGACCGGCCTTTTCCGGCGCCGGGCACCGGCGACATTTCCGGCCTCCGCGGCGGAGCGGCAGGCCGTAGGCTCCGAGGCATGCGGATCTCCGTCTCCTCGGACATGGATGAACCCGTGGCGCGCTTCCTCGTCGGGGAACTGCGGCGCCGCGGCCACGAGGTGCGCACGTACGGCGCGCTCGAACCCGGGGCCGACCCGCAGTGGGCGGCCTGCTCCGAGGCGGCGGCCCGTGACGTGCCCGCCGGGGCGGCGGACCTGGCCGTCGTCTGCTGCTGGACCGGCACGGGTGCCTCGATCGCCGCGAACAAGGTGCCGGGCGTACGGGCGGCGCTGTGCGCGGACGCGTACACGGCGGGCGGCGCCCGCCGCTGGAACGACGCCAACGTGCTCGCCCTCAGCCTGCGGCTGACCTCCGAGCCCGTCCTCAAGGAGATCCTCGACGCCTGGTTCGCGGCCGAGCCCAGCGCGGACACCGAGGACCGCGCGAACGTGGCCCACGTCGGACGTCTCGACGCCCGCTGACGGGCCTTCGGCGGCGCGGGGCACCGGCGGTGTTCAGTGGGCGGTGTTCAGTGAGCGCCGATTCCGCCGCCGCCGAACGAGCCGCTCGTGCCCTTGCTCCAGCGCGGGCGGTCCTGCGACGTGCTGGGTTTGGTGCCGAAGTTGCCCACGTCGTATGGGGTGAGCGGGCGTTCGCCCTTGGGGATCAACGGAATCTCGTCGGGTTCCCGGTTCTCACGGATCTCGTGCACCGCGCCCTCCGGCGGCAGCTTCGGCTGCTCCTCGGGGCGGGGCCGGAGCGACTCGTTGTACTTCACCCGGGAGGTCATCCAGTAACCCCCGGCGAGCACGGCCAGTACGGCGACGGCCACCACGAAGAAGAAGAGACCCATCAACCCGCCGCTCGCCGCGGCCAGCTGTATCGATTCGGTACTCATAGGACAGGAATACCCTACTCAGAACGGGGCGAACCGGACACTTTGTGTGACCGGGCGTCGACGCTGGGCCACCGGGGAAGAGGCGGCGTTTGGCCGCGGCGACCCCGGTTACTCGCCCGGTGTGACGCCGACGACGACTTCCCAGCAGGAGCTGTACCGGTTCCTGGAGGACCGTTTCGCGTGCGCACAGGCATGTACGGAGTGCGCCCGGGCGTGCGCGCTGCGCGCGAGCCTGATGGACCCGGGCGAGGTCGACGGGCAGGAAGGGGTGCGGCGGCACGCCATCATGTGCGCCGAGGTGTGCGACGCGACCTGCCGCGTGCTGTCCGAGCAGAACTGCCAGGACGAGGCCGGCATCCGCATCCAGCTGGAGTGGTGCCGCACGGTCTGCGTCGAATGCGCGCACGCCTGCGACGGACACTCCGGCGCCGAGGAGGCCGCCGCGGTGTGCCGGGCGTGCGCCAGGGCCTGCACGGACTTCATCGGGATCCTGCGCTGACGTACCGCCCCGCCGCCATTCCCAATTTCTGGAACACGTTCTACGGTGTGCGCCGTCAGGACCGGCCATCGGGAGCCTGGAGGCGCCGTGCATCTCGACCACACGCCCGAGCAGCAGCGGCTGCGCACCGAACTGCGCGCCTACTTCGCGGACCTGGTACCGGACAACGCCTACGCCCGCTACGCCGACCCGGCGGTGCAGAAGCGCTTCTACCGCGACACCGTCCGGCGGCTCGGCACCGACGGCTGGCTCGGCGTGGGCTGGCCGAAGGAGTACGGCGGACGCGGCCTGACCCCCATGGAGCAGTTCATCTTCTTCGACGAGGCCGCGCAGGCCGGCGTACCGCTGCCGCTGATGGCGCTCAACACGGTCGGCCCGACGCTCATGCGGTTCGGCACCGACGAGCAGAAGGCGTACTTCCTGCCGCGCGTCCTCTCCGGCGAGATCGACTTCGCGATCGGCTACAGCGAGCCCGACGCCGGTACCGACCTCGCCGCGCTGAAGACCCGGGCCGTACGCGACGGCGACGAGTACGTCGTCAACGGGCAGAAGATCTGGACGACCAACGGCGACACGGCGGACTGGGTGTGGCTCGCGGTGCGCACCGACCCCGCGGCGCCCCCGCACAAGGGCATCACCATGCTCCTCGTGCCGACCTCCGACCCCGGCTACTCCTGCACCGTCATCAACACCCTCGCCTCGCACGACACGACGGCCAGCTACTACGAGAACATCCGCGTCCCCGTCTCCCGCCGGGTCGGCGCCGAGAACCAGGGCTGGCGGCTGATCACCAACCAGCTCAACCACGAGCGCGTCACCCTCGCCGCCCACGGCACCATGGCGATCCGCGCTCTGCACGACGTCCAGCGCTGGGCGATGGAGACCAAGCTGGCCGACGGCCGCCGGGTCGTCGACCTGCCCTGGGTGCGCCGCCGCCTCGCCCAGACCCACACCAAACTCGACGCGATGAAGCTCCTCAACTGGCAGATGGTCACCGCCGTCCAGGACGGCACCCTCACCCCGCACGACGCCTCCGCGGTCAAGGTCTACGGCTCCGAGGCCCGCCGCGAGGCCTACGCCTGGCTGATGGAGATCGTCGCCGCCGCCGGCCCGCTCCGGGAGGGCTCGGCGGGCGCCGTCCTGCACGGCGAGCTGGAACGCGGCTACCGCTCCGCGGTGATCTTCACCTTCGGCGGCGGCAACAACGAGATCCAGCGCGAGATCATCTCGTGGATCGGCCTGGGGATGCCGCGGGTACGGCGCTAGCCTGCGGGTATGCCTGCGGCCATGGGTGACCACCACATATCTGACCCCGGGCTGTTCGGACCGTCCTCGGTCACCTGGCAGATGCACGGCGACCCGATGATGTGGGTCGCCGGGATCCGGGCGCTCTACCTCCAGGCGCTGCACCCGCGCGCGGTGCGCGGTGTGCTGCAGAACTCCGACTTCCGGCGGGACGCCTGGGGCCGGCTGCTGCGCACCGCGAACTTCGTCGGTACGGCGACGTACGGCACGACCGAGGCCGCCGAACGGGCCGGTGCCCGGGTACGGAAGATCCACAGCATGCTCCGGGCGACGGATCCGGACACGGGGGAGCGGTACGGCGTCGACGAACCCGAGCTGCTGCTGTGGGTGCACTGCGCCGAGATCGACTCCTATCTGCACGTGATGCGCCGCTCGGGCTTCGCGCTCACCGACGCGCAGGCCGACCGGTACATCGCCGAACACCGGGTCAGCGCCCGCCTGGTGGGCCTCGATCCCGACGCCGTGCCCGGCGGCCGGGAGGAGATGGCCGACTACTTCGACACGGTGCGCCCGCAACTGGCCGCGGGAGACGAGGCACGCGCGGTGGACGACTTTCTGCTCCGTCCGCCGACGCACCCCCTGCTGGTCCCGGCGCGTGAGGTGCTGTGGCGGCGTGTGGCGCAGCTGGCGTACGCCTCTCTGCCGCCGTACGCCCACGAGCTGTACGGCAGACCGGCCCCCGCACCCGCCACGGTCACCCGGCGACTGCGTGCCACCGGCACCGTCCTGCGCGGTGTTCCCGCACGTCTGCGCTGGCAACTCCCGCCCAAACACATCCTGCGCGCCATGGACCGACTCGGCCCGGGTGCACGCCCGGCACCGTACAAAGTCGGGCGATAGGCCGCCATACTGGACGAGCAGGGGGGTGTGTCACGGATCGGGCCGACCCGGCGCGGCCGCGCCTGAAGCATCCCCCGGGGGCGGGGCGGACGGCGACGGGGGCGACGGCGCGCGATGGCGGACACCAGGCTGATCCAGGGCCGGTACCGGCTGCTCGACCTGATCGGGCGGGGCGGAATGGGCGAGGTGTGGCGGGCCCGCGACGAGTCCCTCGGGCGGCACGTCGCCGTGAAGTGCCTCAAGCCGCTGGGCCCGCAGCACGACCAGGCCTTCACCCGCGTGCTGCGCGAGCGGTTCCGGCGCGAGGCCCGGGTGGCCGCCGCGCTCTCCCACCGCGGGGTCACCGTCGTCCACGACTTCGGCGAGTACGAGGGCGTCCTCTACCTCGTCATGGAGCTCCTGGAGGGCCGCAACCTCTGTCAGCTGCTGGAGGACAACAAGCATCACCCGCTGCCCGTGCCGGACGTCGTCGACATCGCCGAGCAGGTCGCCGCCGCCCTCGGCTACACCCACCAGCAGGGCATCGTGCACCGGGACCTGAAGCCGGCGAACATCATGCGGCTGACCGACGGCACGGTGAAGATCTGCGACTTCGGCATCGCCCGGCTCGGCCACGACATCGGCTTCACCTCCCGGCTGACCGGCACCGGCATCGCCATGGGCACCCCGCACTACATGTCGCCGGAGCAGATCAGCGGCGGCGAGGTCGACCGGCGCAGCGACCTGTACTCGCTGGGCTGCGTGCTGTACGAGATCGCCACCGGGGTACCGCCGTTCGACCTGGACGACGCCTGGGCCATCCTCGTCGGCCACCGCGACACCCCGCCCCGCCCGCCGCGCGGCCACCGCGCCGAGCTCCCCGAGTACCTGGAGCGGATCATCCTCGACCTGCTGGCCAAACGGCCGGAGCAACGCCCCGACGACGCGCGCGAGGTGGGCCGCCGGATCACGGCCGGCCGGACGGCCCCCACGTACGTGCCGACCGTCGTGACGCCCCAGCCGCGCCTCGTGCCGCCCGAGCCCGCCGCCCGCGAGGTGCGGCTGCCGTCCTGGACCCGGGGCATGACCACCGGCCACAAGGCCACCGGCGCCGGGCTGCGCACCACCCCGCCGGACGCGGCGGCCGGACTGACCGCCGAGTGGACGTCCCGCCCGGCCGGCGGCCCCGCCCCGGTGCCGGTACGTTCCGGCCCGTCGCCGCAGGCCGTCACCGCGCTCGCCGGCCGGCACGACGCGGCCCTCGCGCTGGGGCGGCTCGGCCGCTGGGCCGAGGCGGGCGAGGCGCACCGCGCGGTCGCCGCCGACCGCGCCCGGCTGCTCGGCGCCGACCACCCCGACACCCTCGCCAGCCGCCACGAGCTCGCCTTCACGCTCAGCCGCACCGGCCGGGCCGCCGACGCCCTGCGCGAGTACACCGAGGTCGCCGCGGCCAGAGAGCGGGCGCTGGGCGCCGACCACCCCGACACGCTGGCCGCCCGCCAGGAAACGGCCTTCGTGCTCGGCCAGTTGGGCCGGCACTTCGACGCCCATCAGGCCTACACCGCGGTGCTGGCCGCCCGGGAACGCGCCATGGGCCCCGACCACCCCGACACCCTGCGCTGCCGCCACAACCTCGCCTTCAACCTCAGCAGGCTCGGCCGCTTGGACGAGTCGTACCGCATGGCCCGCGAGGTGGCCGTCGCCCGCGCCCGGGTGCTCGGCGCCAACCACCCCGACACCCTGGTCACCCGGTACGAAGTCGCCTACTCGCTCGGTCAGTTGGGCCGCTGGGAGGAGGCTCTGCGCGGCTACCGCGAGGTTGCCGAGGCCCGTGCCCAGGCCCTCGGCCCGGACCACGCCGACACGCTCGCCGCCCGCTACGAGGTCGGCATCAGCCTCGGCCGTCTGGGCCGCAGCGCCGAGGCGCTCACGCTCTACCGCCAACTGGCAGACGACCGCACCCGGGTGCACGGCCCGGCCCACCCAGAGACCCTGCGCGCCCGGCACGGCCTCGGCGTCAACCTCGGCCGGCTCGGCCGCTGGGAGGAGGCCCTCGCCGAGTCGCGCGACGTGTGCGCCATCCGCGGCCGGATCCTGGGCCCCGACCACCCCGACACCCTGGTCAGCCGGCGGGAGGTCGCGGTGAGCCTCGGCTGGCTCGGCCGCTGGCCGGACGCGCTCGCCGAGTACCGCCGCGTCGCCACCGCCCGTGAGCGCGTGCTCGGCGCCGACCACCCCGACACCCTCGCCAGTCGCAACGACGAGGCCCACTGCCTGGAACAGCTCGGCCGCGGCGCCGAGGCCGACGAGCTGTACCGCAGGGTGGCGGTACTGCGCCGGCAGCGGGCGTCCGGCGGCCGGTGAGACACCCGTCCCGACGGGCGCATCACGCGTCCTGACCCGCTTCCCCTGCACGACGTCCGGACTGCCTCTGGCATGTGCCCGAGGTATTTCGCCTGATTGGCGGTGCCCAGAGCCGTGCCCGGCCTGAGAGCGTGGCGCCTGTCCCGGTGGAGTCAGCCCCGGTGACCGGCCACTCGGCCACCGGTGAGATCCCTCCCCCACACACAGGCGTCGCCCGCGCCGGTTTCCCCTCTTCGGCCCCGCGACCGCCCGCACAGCACCAGGAGTCAAACGTGCGTGTCATGATCCAGATGCGTCCCGCGCCCGATGTGGTCGAGGCCGTCATCGATCCCTCCGTCAGAACCACCGCCGCCGACGTCGCCGGCCCGATCCCCGGCGTCGCGCTGGACCCGGACTACGAGCCCGTGCCGGTGCCCCGGCCCCAGCTCGCCGCGCCGGGCGGCGACCCGCTGTCCCTGGAGTCCATGACCTTCTCCATGACCCCGGAGCGGGCCACCGTCCTCGTGCGCGGCGAGATCCAGGACTACGACGTGGCCAGCCGCTACGCGATGCTCGGCCTCGCCCGCCCGGACATCGTCGCCATCTCCTCCGACCCGGTCATCGAGTCCATGCCGACCTGCGGCGGCGACGGCCCGGTGGGGGACTGGCACGACGTCCAGAACAAGCTGACCGACCACCTGAAGTCGGAGGGCATGGACGGCGAGGGCGTCGCCCTGGCCATCCTCGACACGGGCATCAACGTCGCCCACGTGTCCGAGGTGCTCGGCCAGCCGGTCACCGTCGACGAGAGCCGCAGCTGGAAGCCCTCCGGGGTCACCGGCAACTTCGGCCAGTTCCCGGTGGCCCACGGCTCGATGTGCGCCTTCGACACCCGGATCACCGCCCCGCGGGCCACGCTCCTCGACCTGCCCGTCCTGCTGTCGACGAAGCCCGTCATCCTCGGGCTGCTCTCCGACGCCGTCGCGGCCTTCGCGCACCTGCGCAACGTGCTGGACGCGATGCCGCAGGAACAACGCGCGCTCGTGGTCAGCAACAGCTGGGGCTCCTTCAAGCCCAGCTGGGACTTCCCGCCCGGTCACCCCGGTAACTACTCGGACAACCCCGCGCACCCCTTCAACCTGTCCGTCAGCGCCCTCGAACAGGCCGGGGCGGACATCCTGTTCGCGGCCGGCAACTGCGGCCGGGAGTGCCCCGACGGCCGCTGCGGCTTCCCCGACCGTCCCATCAACGGGGCCAACTCGCACCCCCGCGTCCTGTCCGTGGGCGGCGTCGACACGCGGGGCGCCCGGGTCGGCTACTCCTCCCAGGGCCCCGGACGGCTCAGCCGGCGCAAGCCGGACATCTGCACGTACACCCACTTCGCCGGATCCAAGGCGTTCGGCCCGAACGAGCCGGACTCCGGCACCTCGGCGGCCACCCCCGTCGCGGCCGGTGTCGTGGCCGCGATCCGCTCCCAGCTGCCGGTCGCCGAACTCTCCCCGGCCGAGATGCGCACGCTGCTCCGCCGAACGGCCGACGACCTCGGAATGGCCGGTTTCGACTTCGACTACGGCTACGGCACGATCGACACGGCGGCCATCGTCGAGGCGGTGCGCCGGCGCAGGAAGAACGGCCGTCATCACTGAGGAGCAGCCATGACCCAGGGTCCCGTCGTCCTCGTCACGGTGACGCTGCCGGCCGGGGCGACGCTCGGCGACGCCCTGCGCCGGTACGACCTCACCCCTGACCAGGTCGACCAGGAGTACGGACTCGTGTCCGTGGATCCGGCCCAGAGTCTGTACGCCCTGCTGGTCACCGCCGACGCCGCCGAGCGCATCACGGGCACTCCCGGCACCCCCGGCGCGGCGGGCCCGTACGCCAATCCGAGCATCGAGCCGTACGGCCCGCCGCAGCCGGGACCCGCCCGCGGCGACGACGCGGGGTGACCGACCCGCCCGGGGGGCCGGGCGGCCAGGGGCGGGGCCCCCGGCGCACCGGGGGCTCGGCCGCGCGGGTCAGACCGGGGTTCCCACAAACATTGCGGCACCCCTGGGGCAACGGT
>NZ_JBSHAQ010000048.1:0-79708 GCF_053611585.1 Streptomyces sp. NPDC054794
TCGCGTCGTAACCCTCGCGCATCGCCTTGGTGGAGAAGTTGGTGTGCGCGCCCGCGCCGTTCCAGTCGCCCTTCACCGGCTTGGGGTCGAGGGTGACCGAGACATCGAAGTCCTCGGCGGTGCGGTAGAGCAGCCAGCGGGCCACCCACAGCTGGTCGGCGACCTCGATCGGCGACAGGGGGCCGACCTGGAACTCCCACTGGCCGGGCATCACCTCGGCGTTGATGCCGGAGATGGACAGGCCCGCGGCCAGGCAGTGTTCGAGGTGCTGCTCGACGATGTCACGGCCGAAGATCTCGTCCGCGCCGACACCGCAGTAGTAGCCACCCTGCGGGGCCGGGAAGCCGCTCTGCGGGAAGCCGAGCGGACGGTCGCCCTCGAAGAAGGTGTACTCCTGCTCGATGCCGAAGAGGGGAGCCTGCGCCGCGAAGCGTTCGGCAACCACCGTCAGCTCGGCACGGGTGTTGGACGCGTGCGGGGTGCCGTCGGTGTTCAGGACCTCGCACAGCACCAATACGTCGTCGCCGCCTCGGATCGGGTCCGGGCAGGAGTAGACCGGTTCGAGCACGCGGTCCGAGGCGTGGCCCTCTGCCTGGTTGGTGCTGGAACCGTCGAAGCCCCAGGTGCTCGGCTCGGCGCCGTCAGCCAGGACCTTCGTCTTCGACCGCAGCTTGGCGGTCGGCGACGTGCCGTCGATCCAGATGTACTCAGCGCGGTAACTCATGATTCTTCTTTCCGGTGATTTTCGGGACAGGGAAGATCCCGGCCCCGTCTCATGGGGTGATGGCTCTGGGGGTGCGGCAGATCGGTGGCGCGAGTTCGCCCGGGATCCGCTTCGCGGTCAGGCAGTCTGCTTCCTGGCTCTGGTGGACGCGGCCTCGCTGTCGGTCGCCCGCTTCAGGGCTTTGCCGACCTGGGTGTGGCGTCCCTTCTCCGCGTCGCTCAACGGCGTGCCACCCCAACGGTCGACGGCCGCGAGCTCGGCACCCTGCTGCAACAGGTACGCGACGACGTCGACATGCCCCTCGGACGCTGCCAGGTGGAGCGCCGTGCGCCCGTCGTAGTCGCTGGAGGAGGGCATGACTCCGGAGGCCACACAGGCCCGTACTCCGTCGAGGTCGCCCTTGCTGGCCGACCACAGCAGCCGCATCGTTCCTTCGATCGCCGACTGGTTCTTCTTCAGGCGTGGGTCACGCTTGCTCCCCTGGTCGTCGCCCACGAGGGAGTCGTACACGTGGAAGTTGTACCTGGCGACCAGTTGCTTGCAGAACTCGATGCCGCGCACGGAGTTGCCCAATGAGTCGAGCCGGGGTGACCAGATGGCGATCCCCATGACCTGGGGCACGACGAGCATGAGGGCACCCGAGACCCCGCTCTTCGCCGGCAGCCCGATGGTGAAGGCGAACTCACCGGAGTAGTCGTACATGCCGCAGGAGGACATGAGCGAGAGGCATTTCTGTACGGTGTCGGTGGAGAAGACCCGGTCACCCGTGAGCGGCACGACCCCGCCGTTGGCGAGGGTGGAAGCCACGGAGGACAGCGCGGCACCGTCGAGTTCGACGGAACAGCACTGAAAATAGAATTCCAGGGTCTGGATCAGATTCGTGCCGACCGGGAAGGCACCGTGCTCGCGCATGAAGTAGCCGAGGGCGAAATTGCGGTCAGCCGTCTGTCGCTCCGAGAGGTAGACGGCGTTGTTGAAACCGATGGGGCTGCCGCCCGCCAACTGGCGCCAGGTGTCCGCGACGTAGTCGAAGCGGTCGGCGATGTCGAGTGAGGGCTCGATGAGTGAGCAACTCATGATGGCACCAGAGTTGATCATGGGATTGTGCGGGAGTCCGTTCCCGTTCACCGACAGTTCGTTGAAGCCCAGACCGCTCGGTTCACGGCCCACGTGCCGGTGGACCACATCGGCGCCGTGTCCCTCCAGCGTGAGGCAGTAGTTGATCGGCTTGCAGACCGACTGCACGCAGAAGTTCACGCCGACGTCACCGATCGTGAAGCGTTGACCGTCCACCGTGCAGACGGCGATGGCGAATTGGTCGGGAGGTACCCGTCTCAGCTGGGGGATGTAGTCCGCAACCTTCCCCCGCTTGTCGGGCAGCAGACTCTCGTAGATCTCGGTGATGTCCGCCGTGAAGGAGGCGAAGTCCGGGATGACGAGTTCGCCGGTGATGGCCCGGGCCAGCAGAGCCTCGTTCCTGTGGCACAGTTTGGTGAATCCCGCGAGGTCCAGCAGCTGTTCGCCAGGGGCGCCCGACGCGTCCTGCCCGGCCCACAGGTGCCCGAGGCGTGGGTCGTCGGGGGTGATGCCCGCCTGACGGAGCCGGTCGATGATCTCATTCCGGCTTATGCATCCGTCTGCGTCCTTCTTGAACGACTGGAACAGCTCGCGCACCATGTCGGGATCTCCTGACGTGGGCTTCACCGAGACATGCTGAGCGGTCGCGGCGTGAGAACGGGTACCGGCGCGCCTCACTTTGTGATCGCCTCCCGTTTCGCCCATGGCGGCACCTCTTTCATTCGCATCCGTGCTCCCCGAAGCACTGCTGTGTGATCTCACCTCACAATGCCGATGATGTCCGTGCAAGCCACAGGACCACCTATGGTCAAACCCTTCGGTACGTAAGTCGCCCGCATGGTCAGCGCCTCTCGGTGACACCGAGGTTCCTTCACCGCCCACCGAACCTTCAACCTGCACGGAACCGAAGTCTTTGTCCTCATCGGTGGTGGCAGGTTGTCGCGTCACCGTGTCAATTGATCACATGGGCATCGGAGTTCGGCCGACGACCGCATTTCACCGTCCCTGGCGATCCGGGACGCGGTTCCATCCATCAGGAGAAACAGATTTGAACAGCGCAGACACCGCCTTCGTATTGATCAGCGCCGCGCTCGTCATGTTGATGACGCCCGGTCTCGCGTTCTTCTACGGCGGCATGGTGCGGGTGAAGAGCGTCCTCAACATGCTCATGATGTCCTTCGTCTCGCTCGGCATTGTCACGGTGCTCTGGGTGCTCTACGGGTACTCGCTCGCATTCGGTGACGATCTCGGGGCCGGACTGCTGGGCGGCTTCGACCACATCGGACTCAAGGGCATCGACGCCGGCACGTTGACCAATGGCAAGGACGGCATCCCGGTCTTCGCCTTCGCACTGTTCCAGCTCATGTTCGCCGTCATCACTCCGGCTTTGATAAGCGGAGCCCTTGCCGACCGAGTGAAGTTCAGTGCCTGGGCGGTCTTCATCAGCCTGTGGGTCTCGCTGGTGTATTTCCCTGTCGTCCACTGGGTGTGGCAGGCCGACGGCTGGCTGTTCAAGCTCAAGGTGATCGACTTCGCTGGTGGGGCAGCGGTCCATATCAACGCCGGCGTCGGCGCACTCGCAGCGGTGTTGGTGGTGGGCAAGCGGATCGGGTTCAGGAAGGAGCCCATGCGTCCTCACAGCCTGCCTCTGGTCATTCTGGGTGCGGGGCTGCTGTGGTTCGGGTGGTTCGGGTTCAATGCCGGTTCCGCCTTGGCGGCCAATGGCGCGGCGGCCACCATGGCTCTGAACACGCAGATCGCCGCAGGCGCCGCGATGCTCGGCTGGCTGGCTTGTGAGCGGGTCCAGCAGGGTGCGTTCACCACCCTGGGCGCTGCTTCCGGGGCGGTCGCCGGTCTGGTGGCCATCACTCCGTCGGGCGCGCACGTCAACGCCTTCGGAGCGATCCTCATCGGCGTGGTGGCGGGTGTGCTGTGCTCCTGGGCGGTAAGCCTGAAGGACAGGCTGGGCTACGACGACTCCCTGGACGTCGTCGGTGTCCACCTGGTGGGCGGCCTGGTCGGCACCCTGCTCGTGGGAGTCCTGGCCATCAATGGCGTCGGCGGCCTGGGGCAGTTGGGCAGGCAGGCGATCGGCGCGTTCTCGGTGATGGGCTTCTCCTTCGTCGTGTCCTGGATCCTTGCGAAGACCGTCGACGCCACGATCGGGTTCCGGGCCGTCGAGGAGGACGAGACCTCTGGGGTCGACCGGGCCTTCCACGCCGAGAGCGCCTACGACTTCACCCTGTTGGGCGATTCGTTGGCCGAGCACACCACGGTGCTCGTCGGCGGTACCGACGCGACGATCACGCTCGGGCGGCAGAAGACGGGTGGATGAACGAAGTTCATCCCGGCGGCGGCGCCTAGGCGTCCTCCAGCCCCCAGCTCTGGATCCGGCGCGGGTGGACCCGGATCACCTCCTCGCTGAGGTGCGGGCCCAAGTCGTGTGGTCCGGTGAGGAGTTCGGCCTCGCCGCGGATGTCGATGCCGCGGACCTTCCAGGGCTTCACGCTGACGACGTCGTCGACGACCAGCGCGATCTTCGGATTCTTCCGGAGGTTGCGCCACTTCTTCGTGGTGCCCATCGCGTACCCGCCGATCAGGATCGTCCCGTCGTCCTGCGGGAAGAACCCCACGGGGTTCGCCTGCGGCTGCCCGTGCTCGTCGACGGTGGCCATCCGGCCCAGCCGCTGCGTGCGCAGGTACGCGCGTTCGGCCTCGCTGAATTCGGTCATGACGGCAGCCGAACACGCCCGGCCGCCCGGCACATCGGCTCAGCGCCCTAGGACGCTCGCCCTGGTACGCCGCGCGGACCGTCGGTCTCGTACGCCATGCGGGTGTCATGGGTGGTGATGTGCCGTCCGTCTCCCGGTCCCGTGTGTCACCGTCACCTCCGGCGGGCCATCGGGAAGGGCGGGCGCACACATGCTCAAGGGTGGACGGGTCCTGGTGCCCCGGGGCGGACGGGTGTGCGCGGTGGCGCTGCTGGCCCTGGTGGGCACGACCGTCCCGGCCACCGCCGACTCCCTCCCGCCCACCGTCGACTCCGCGCCCGCGCACTGGACCGGCACCTGGGAGACCGCGCCCTCCGGCACCACGCCCGCCCTGCCCGGCGCCGCCGTCCGCAACGTCGTGCACACCAGCGTCGGCGGAACGGCCCTGCGCATCCGGCTGAGCAACCGGCTCGGCACCTCCCCTCTCGTGCTCGGCGCGGTCACGGTCGCCCTGCGCCGGGCGGCCGGCCCGGACGCCGTACCGGGCTCGATGCGCACCGCCACCTTCCACGGTGCCCCCACGGCCGTCGTCCCGGTCGGCAGCGACCTGGTCAGCGACCCGGTCCCGCTGGCCGTACCGGCCGCCGCCGACCTGCTCGTCACGGTGCACACCCCGGGCGACTCCGGCCCCGCGACCTTCCACCGCACCGCCCTGCAGACCAGCTACGTGGCCGCCCACGGCGACGGCCGGGCGGCCGACGAGGACGGCGCCGCCTACACGGCCACCACCGCCCACTGGTACTACGTCACCGGCGTCGACGTCGACGGTCCGGCAGCCGGCAGCGTCGTCGCGTTCGGCGACTCCCTCACCGACGGCAACGGCTCCACCCCCGACGCCAACCACCGCTGGCCCGACCTGCTCGCCGAACACCTCGGCCCGCGCCGGTACGGCGTCCTCAACGCCGGGATCTCCGGCAACCGACTGCTGCGGGACGACGTGGCGCCGAGCGCGCTGTCCCGGCTCGACGACGACGCGCTGTCCCGCTCCGGGGTGCGCCTGCTGGTCGTCCTGGAGGGCATCAACGACATCAAGGGCACCCCGGCGGCCACCGACGCGGACGCCTTCGCGGCGGCCTACCGCACGATCGTGGCCCGCGCCCACGCGCGCGGCATCCCCGTCCTCGGCGCGACCCTCACCCCGTACGGCGGTTACCCCGCCTACACGGAGACCGGGGAGGCGGTACGGCAGCGGGTCAACGCCCTCATCCGCGCGGGCGGCCTCTTCGACGCGGTCGCCGACCTCGACGCCGCCGTCCGCGACCCGGCCCGGCCCGAAAGGATCCGGGCCGCCTACGACCCCGGCGACCATCTGCACTTCAACGACGCGGGCATGCGGGCGCTGGCCGACAGCGTCGCCCTGGCCGGCTTCGGGCAGCCCGTCAGCCCCGGATGACCGCGGTGAGCCACGCCGCCGCGATCAGCAGGCAGGCGAACAGCTCGGCCAGCACACTGGACCCGCCCGAGCGCATGGTCGTCCGCAGCGCGGCCATCGCGCCCCCGTGGCTGCCCAGGCGCAGGCGTTCGTGCAGGTAGATCCCGGCCATGAAACCGGGCACCGCGCCCAGCACGGGCACCACGACGAAACCGAGGAGCGCACCGAGCCCCGCGTACACCGCCATCCGGGGCGTGGCGCCGCTCTCGCGCAGCCGGCGCGGCGGCAGCGCCCAGCGCACCACCTGGGCGAGGAACAGCACGAGGGTGGCGCCCACCAGGACGCCCCAGGCCACCGGCCGCGGATCCGTCAGCGCCCACCACAGCACCGCGGCCCACACCAGCCACGAGCCCGGCACCCCGGGCACCAGCACTCCGCACAGGCCGAGCACGATCACCAGGCCGACCAGCAGGAGTTCCCACACTCCCATCTGCCCAGCGTGCCGGAGCACGGGAGCGGGCGCAGGTCACGGACGGGTCAATCCCTGGCGTCCCTGACGTCCCGGGCCACCCAGCCCCGCTCGTAGGCGTGCCAGCCCAGTTGCAGCCGCGTCGTCACGCCGGTCAGCTCCATCAGCCGTTTCACCCGCCGCTGTACGGTCCGCAGGCCCAGGTCGAGCTGTTTGGCGACGCTCGCGTCGGTCAGCCCGGCGAGCAGCAGCGACAGGACCTCCAGGTCGGTGGTGTCGGGGCCGTCCGGCTGTTCCTCGGTCACCCCGGACGCGCCGAGCCGCAGCGGCAGCGCCTGCCGCCACACCGACTCGAACAGTCCGCACAGCAGCTCCAGCAGGCCGCTGGCGTGCACGACCAGCGCGGCCGGTCCGGCGGTGCGCGAGGTGAGCGGCACCATGGCCAGGGAGCGGTCGGCGACCACCAGCTTGGTCGGCACCTGTTCGACGACCCGGACCTGTTCGTCCCGGCCCAGCGCCGCGGTCAGCTCGGTGATCCCGTCGGGCAGGTCGAGCACCGCGCGCTCGACGACCACCCGGTAGCGGACCCCGCGCCCGGCGGCCTGCTCCTCGGCGTCGTTGTCCATGCCGGAGACGACCAGCGGGTTGCCGGTGACCAGCGCGCACACCTCGTCGCTCGCGCCGAGCTGGAGCTGCAGGAAGCGAAGCGCTGGGTGACCGCCGCCGCCCCGGTCACCACCTCGACCAGGTCGTGCACGGCGGGCTCGGCGGCGGCCGCCCGGTACTCCTCGGCGAGCAGCGCGGTGGCCAGCTCGGCCTTCTCCAGCTCGTGCCGCTGCTGGGTGAGCAGCGCGCCCAGGGCCACGCCGGGCGGGGCCGCGACCCAGCGGCCCGGGCGGGCCGAGGACTGGGCCGCGAGGCCCTGCCGCTCCAGCCGGCGCAGGGCGCGCTCGGTGTCCTGCTCGCCGAGTGTCAGGCGCCGCGCGAGATCGGGCACGTCGGCCGCGCCCACGGACACCAGTGCCCGGTACGCCGCCTCGTGCGTCTCGTCCAGCCCCAGCGCTGCCAGCATCAGCCCCTCGTCCCTCCCCGCCCCACGGTCCAAAGGCGGGCCGCGGTGGCGGAAACCGGCCACGGCGCAAACCCGCCGCGGCCCATCATCGCCGTACCACCGGTCACTCCGCCAAGGTGACGTCACCGCAGAGTTGATCACGGCGCCGGGCACGGACGGGTGCGGGGAAAGTGGTTCACGCTCTGGGTCCCTGGATGTCGCCGGGCGGTCCTCCCGTGGGGGGTGGGGCCGCCCGGCGGCCAGGACGGTGGCTTGTAAAGCCCACGCGGACCGCGCTGTTCGCGTGGTCTTGACGCGTACCGCCTTGATTCGTACGGGAGTTCACCGGATCCCTCGACGCGCCGTTCGCGGGGCGCGGGTGCGCCGGTTTTTCCGGATGCCCCGTTTTCATGCGGCCCGTGCGGTGGACAATTAGGGGCATGAGTCAGCAGGGGGGTAGGCCCACCCGTCAAGAGGACGACTGGTGGGGGGAGTTGTACGACGACTCCACCGAGGACACCGGGGCCACGGCCACGGGTGATTCGGTGGACGACCGGTTCGCCTCGGCGTCGGACACGCTGGGTGGGCGCCGGGCTGCGGGGCGGCAGCCGCGGGACGGGGACGAGGGGCCATCGCGCCCGCGCGCGCCCTGGGAACCGCCGCCCGCGCCCCCGCCGGGCCCGGCGGCCGTCCCGCCCGGCCCGAAACCCCCGGGGTTCACCGACCTCCCACGCCCCGACCGCGCCCCCACGGACACCCCCGCCCCGGAGGCCCCCGCCGCCCGGACCGCACCCGAACCGCCCCGCCACCCCCCGGCGCCCGCGCCCAGCGCCGCGGCGCCCTCCCCGGGGGATCTGGACCTGGGGGATCCCGACGCCCTCTCCCGGGACGACGGCCCCACCGACGCGCCGGCCACCGAGTTCGTCCCACCGGACCCGGACGCCCCCGCCTTCGCCCCCGCGCCGGGCGGCAGGCACGCCGCCACCCGGCTCGACCTTCCCGTCCCGCCGCCCGCCGCCACCGTCGACTACGTCGGGTCCGGGCCGCCCACCTACGACGCCGAGCCGACCGCGCTGCCGCCCGCCGACCCGGACGGACTGGACGATCTCGTGGCGGACACCGTCCTCGACGGGGCCCACTACGGGGCCTGCACCCTGCGGGCCGTGTCGGTGCGCGGGGACTCGGCGCGGTACCGGGGGGAGCCACGGCGCGACGCGCTGCTCACCGCGCGGTTCGGCACGGGGGAGCAGGCGCTGGTCCTCGTCGCGGTGGCCACCGGCGCCCGGGCCACGTCCGGGGCGCACCGGGCGGCCGCCGAGGCCTGCCGGTGGATCGGGCGGGCCGTGGGCCGCAGCCACCAGCGGCTCGCGGCGGACATCCTGGCCGCCCGGCGCGGCGATCTGAAGTCGGGGCTGCACCGGCTCACCGACCGCAGCCTCGGCAAGCTGCGGGCCAGCGCCACCGAGCAGGGCGTCGATCCGGACGAGTACGCGGCCAGCCTGCGCTGTCTGCTGCTGCCCGCCGATCCGCAGTGCCGGACCCGGGTGTTCTTCGGCGTCGGAGGGGGCGGGCTGTTCCGGCTGCGGGACGGGGAGTGGCAGGACATCGAGCCGAGCGTCAGCGCCGCCGACACCACCGGCGAGGCCGTCGTCGGGTTCGGCGCGCTGCCCGCCGAGACGCCCGAGGGCGACCGGCTCACCATGGACCTCGGCATCCCGACGCCGCCGAGCCCGTACGAACTCGCGCCGGAACCGCCCCGCGAACCCTTCCGGTTCCGGGCCTCGGTAGCCCGGCCGGGTGACGCGCTGCTGATGTGCAGCGGCGGCCTGGCCGACCCGCTGCGCGGCGAGCCCGCCCTCTGCGCCTATCTGGCCCGGCGCTGGTCGGGCGGCACTGCGCCGGGCCTGGCCGCGTTCCTCGCGGACACCCAGGTGCGGGTCAAGGGGTACGCCGACGACCGCACGGTGGCCGCGGTCTGGGAGGCGTAACCGCGACCCCTGTGAATTCATGGAATCCGCGGGGCACTGACGGACACGCCGGAGACGAAGGGGCACGCGAGAGCCATGGCCAAGCAGAACGTCGCCGAACAGTTCGTCGACATCCTCGTCCGGGCCGGGGTGCGCCGGCTGTACGGCGTCGTCGGCGACAGCCTCAACCCGGTCGTCGACGCCGTGCGCCGCAACTCCGCGATCGACTGGATCCACGTACGGCACGAGGAGACGGCCGCCTTCGCGGCCGGCGCGGAGGCCCAGATCACCGGGAAGCTCGCGGCCTGCGCCGGCTCCTGCGGCCCCGGCAACCTGCACCTCATCAACGGCCTGTACGACGCCCACCGCTCCATGGCCCCGGTACTCGCCCTCGCCTCGCACATTCCGTCCAGCGAGATCGGCCTCGGCTACTTCCAGGAGACCCATCCCGACCAGCTGTTCCGTGAGTGCAGCCACTACTGCGAGCTCATCTCCAACAGCAAGCAGATGCCCCGGCTGCTGCAGACCGCCATCCAGCACGCGATCGGACGCAGCGGGGTGAGCGTGGTGGCCCTGCCGGGCGACATCGCCTCCGAGCCCGCCCCGGAGAAGGCCGCCGAGACCGCCCTCGTCACCTCGCGGCCCACCGTGCGCCCCGGCGACGCCGAGATCGACCGGCTCGTCGAGATGATCGACCGGGCCGACAAGGTCACCCTGTTCTGCGGTAGCGGCACCGCCGGCGCCCACGCCGAGGTGATGGAGTTCGCCGGGAAGGTCAAGTCCCCGGTGGGGCACGCGCTGCGCGGCAAGGAGTGGATCCAGTACGACAACCCGTACGACGTCGGCATGAGCGGTCTGCTCGGCTACGGCGCCGCCTACGAGGCCACCCACGAGTGCGACCTGCTGATCCTGCTCGGCACCGACTTCCCGTACAACGCCTTCCTGCCCGACGACGTGGCCATCGCCCAGATCGACGTACGGCCCGAGGTGCTCGGCCGCCGCTCCCGCCTCGACCTGGCCGTGTGGGGTGATGTGCGCGAGACGCTGCGTTGTCTGATCCCGCGCCTGAAGCCCAAGGAGAACCGGCGCTTCCTCGACCGGATGCTGAAGAAGCACGCGGACGCGCTGGAAGGGGTCGTGAAGGCCTACACGCGCAAGGTCGAGAAGCACGTCCCGATCCACCCCGAGTACGTGGCTTCCGTGCTGGACGACATGGCCGACCAGGACGCCGTGTTCACCGTGGACACCGGCATGTGCAACGTCTGGGCGGCTCGCTACATCTCGCCCAACGGCCGCCGCCGCGTCATCGGTTCCTTCTCGCACGGCTCGATGGCGAACGCGCTGCCGATGGCGATCGGCGCCCAGTTCGTCGACCGGCGCCGGCAGGTCGTGTCGATGTCCGGCGACGGCGGGTTCTCCATGATGATGGGCGACTTCCTGACCGCGGTGCAGTACGACCTGCCGGTCAAGGTCGTCCTCTTCAACAACTCCTCGCTCAGCATGGTGGAGTTGGAGATGCTGGTCGCGGGACTGCCCTCGTACGGCACCACGAACGTCAACCCCGACTTCGCCGCCGTGGCCCGCGCCTGCGGCGCCTTCGGCCTCAGGGTCGAGAAGCCCAAACAGCTCGCCGGCGCCCTGCGGGACGCCTTCCGGCACCGCGGCCCGGCCCTGGTCGACGTCGTCACCGACCCCAACGCGCTGTCCATCCCCCCGAAGATCAGCGCCGAGATGGTCACCGGCTTCGCGCTCTCCGCCTCGAAGATGGTGCTGGACGGAGGTGTGGGACGCATGGTCCAGATGGCCCGTTCCAATCTGCGCAACGTGCCCCGGCCCTGACCGGAACCGCGCGGTACGGAACCGGTGGATTCCGGCCAGATTCGCGGGGCCGTAGAGCCTCTCGGGACAAGGAACCGGACGCCCTGATGCCGCGCCGGACGCGGCCGGATCGGCGGAGCGGAATCGGTAGGCCCTTGACGGGACGCCCGTGGCGGCGTACAGCGGGGCCCACGTCCGGAACCCCGGTGCGCTCGTGGTCCAGCCCGCGTGGAGCCGCGCCGCAGTCGTGGCCGAAGAGCCGGTTGTTGACTTTTCGACATGACTGCCCCGGTGTGGACGGGGCATGGATCCCCGTGAACGTGTTCGATCAGGAGGGGTACCGGCAACAGCGTGCGGGCGGGGGTCATGAAGAGGCAGGCACGAGGAGGCGGTCCCGCGACCATCGGGGCCTCCTCGGTGAAGTCAGTGGGGGAAGAGACCGACAGCGCGACGGAACGGGAACCGGCACACCCACCGCAGTTGAAGCGCCGGCTGGAGCGGGCGGACCTGCGGGAGGTGCCGGCGGCACGCAGAGCACTGCGCGAACTCCTGCGGCACTGGGGGAAACCGGGGCGCTCCGAGATCGCGGAACTGCTCACCAGCGAACTCGTCACCAACGCCCTCGTCCACACCGACCACGACGCCGTGCTGACGGCGGTCGTCGGGCCGCGTGGACTGCACGTGGAGGTACGGGACTTCGTCGCCCGCCGGCCCCGGGTGTGCGCACCGAGCCCCGACGACGACGCGCACGGCCGGGGTCTGGTGCTCGTGCAGTCGCTGGCGGACGCGTGGGGCGTACGGGCGCACGGCGTGGGGAAGTCGGTGTGGTTCGAACTCGACGCGGAAGCCGCGTGACCAAAGGGGTGGGGGCGTGACCGTCAAGGTCACGCCCCCACCCCGGATGTCGTGCGACCGGTCCTAGCCGAACTGCTGCTCCAGATCCTTGAGCTTGCGCTCCAGGGAGTCGAGTCGCGGCAGGGCCATGGTGTCGTCCTCCGCGGTCAGGTCGACGGTGATCGGGTCAGACCCTTTGCGGACGGGCTGAAGGGAGGGCCGTGAGCGTACGGGCAGTTGCTCCGGCGCGGATATGGCAGGCTCCGCGGTGACCTGACCGGAATCGCGTTCCAGCTGCATCTCCACCTGCCGGTCGCCACCCCGGCCGACGAAGCCGCGGTGCCCCCGGCTGATGGCCTTGAGCTGGGCGCGCTCGACCCGCTGCTGCTCGCGGCGACGCAGTCGCGTCTGCTCCTTCTGGCGCTGGTCCTCGCGCACCTCCTCGACCGCCTCGTCCAGGCTGCGCACGCCCTCCAGGAGCATCAGCGACCAGGCCTTGTAGGTCTCGCGGGGGGCCCGCAGCCAGCGGACGATACGGATCTGCGGCAGTGGACGCGGCACCAGCCCCTGCTCGCGCAGCGCGGCGCGGCGGGTCTGCTTCAGCGCGCGGTCGAAGAGCACGGCCGCGGACAGCGACATGCCGGAGAAGAACTGGGGCGCGCCGTCGTGGCCCATGCCCCGGGGCGCGTGCACCCAGTTGAACCAGGCCGCTGCACCCGCGAACGTCCATACGAGGATCCGGGAGCCGAGGGCCGCGTCGCCGTGGCTGGCCTCGCGCACCGCGAGGACCGAGCAGAACATGGCCGCACCGTCGAGGCCGAACGGCACCAGGTACTCCCAGCCGTTCGTGAGGCCGAGGTTCTGCTGGCCGAAGCCGACCAGGCCGTGGAAGGAGAGTGCCGCGGCGACCGCCGCACAGCAGAACAGAAGGACATAGGAGGCGGTGCCGTATATGGCCTCCTTGCGCCGACGGCGCTCCTCGCTGCGCTCCCACGAGTCGTCCGCGCTCGCGTCCTTCCCCGAGGAGCGCTTACCGCGCGCAAGCACCGCAACCGCCGCCAGCATGCCCAGGAGCAGGACGGCGCCCGGAAGCAGCCAGTTCAGCGATATGTCTCTCATCTGGGGTCCCTTGCATTGGGATAGGGCGTAACGCCCGCCATAGTGGCCCAATTCCACCGGCCCTCAGGGGGTTTCGGGGCAAGAGGCCGCCAAGGAAGTGCAAGGGGATGCCCAGGGCGACGTTCTGCTCGAACTGCCGCTTGAGGGGCGGGAGTTGAGTTCGAATAAGACTACCCGTACGGATGGTTCCGCGGAAAGTTCCCGCGACACGTGAGGAAGTTGTGAATTACCTGTCCCCGAACGGGTGTCCCAGCCGTGGACGATCCTAGTGGATGCCGGGCCGTGCTCTGTGCCATCGACGTACCTGAGGGAGCGTCAAGCAACAGTCCTGGCAGTCGATTTGGCGACACGGTCGGCCGTGCCGGTGCGCGGGCAGGTCGCACAGATGTCCGGTGGCCGCAGCGTGTAGAACATGCAGCAGCTCACCCGGTCCCGGGTGCACTCCGCCCCGCCGTGCGGACCGGCGGACTCACGGAAGGCGGCCGAGCCGACGTACGGGCTCGTCGCGCCCGGCAGCAGCAGCTCCAGCTCGCGCACGGCCCGCCGCTCCTCGGTCCCGCCGAGCAGCCGTGCGACGTACCAGAGCCCCTCGATGAGCTCGTCGGTCGCCATGCCCCACAGGGCGCGCCCGCGCCGCCGCAGGCGCGGCCCGAACCCGGCGAGCACGGGTTCCAGGTGCTCGGCCACCGCCGCCCGCACCTCGGCCCGCAGCGCCTCCTCGTCGGGCACGACGACGCCGCCCGGCAGTGCCGCCGCCGGGTCGCCCGGGAGGCAGGCGAAGGAGACGGGGCGTGCGGCCATGCGGCCGGCGGTGCGGTCGTACGAGACGTTGGTCACGGGGAACCGGGGCGCGCGGCGGTGCAGGAACCACGGCACGGTGATCAGCAGGCAGGCCGGCCAGGCGTACCGGTGCAGGCCGAAGCTCGCCAGGACGTCCGGGCGGGCCCGCTGTCCGTAGTCCCGCAGCACCTGCGCCTCGTCCCACCCCAGGAACCCGTCGAGGGCGCCGCCGCCCTCGGCGAGCGCGGCGGCGGTCACCCAGTCGTTTCCGCGCGGGACCGCGTCCTCGGGGCCCACCTCCGTGACGGTCAGTCCCGGGTGGACCTCGCTGAGGCAGGCGTACGCGGCGGAGACGGCCGAGGCGGGAGCGGGCATGGCGGAACCATCGATCAGCGATCGCGAACCAAGGAGGCAGGTAAGGCTTACCTTATCTGCTCCGTCAGGGGTGCGATCGGATATTGATTCGAAGTTTGAACTATTGCCTCGTGCGCCTAAGGTGCTTGACGGACAAGTAACAACCCGTCGTTAATGACCCGAGTGCCCACAGTCGGAGGAGGACCCCGTGAAGCAGCACGCGCACGGCTCCGCCGTGACGGGGGCACCGGACCGTACCGAGGGCGTGACCCGGGTGCCGGCGCAGCCGCGGGCCGAGGACGTGACCCGGGAGCGGGACACCTCGGTGCCCGAGGCGCGCGGCGAACACACGCACGGTGAGCGGCCCATCCCGCAGCCCCGGGTCGTCGTCCAGCGCGCCTCGGTGCGCGGGCAGATACTCGACGCGCTGCGCACCGCGCTGGTCACGGGGGAGCTGACGCCCGGCGAGGTGTACTCGGGGCCCACGCTCGGCGAGCGGTTCGGGGTCTCCGCCACGCCCGTGCGGGAGGCCATGCAGCAGCTCGCGCTGGAAGGCGCGGTCGAGGTCGTGCCGAACCGCGGGTTCCGGGTCGTCGAGCGGGGTGCGCGGGAGCTGGCCGAACTGGCCGAGGTCCGGGCCCTGATCGAGGTCCCGGTCGTGCTGCGCCTGGCCCGTACGATCCCCGCCGAGCGCTGGGCCGAACTGCGCCCCCTCGCCGAGGACACCGTCCGCGCCGCGTCCTCCGGCTGCCGCGCCACCTACGCCGAGTCGGACCGCGCCTTCCACGGCGCGGTCCTGGCCCTGTCCGGTAACGAACAGCTCGTCCACATCGCCCAGGACCTGCACCGCCGGTCCCAGGGGCCCCTGGTCGGCGGCCCGGCCCGGCCCGTCCGCATCGACCTCCTCGCGGACGCGTCGCACCACATGGCGCTGCTGGAGGCCCTGACCGCACGGGACCTGGACACGGTCCGGGCGCTGGTGGGGGAGCACTTCACCGCGGGCGTGTGACGCCTCCCCGCGCCCCTCAGGCCGTGGCCGCCCCCGGCGCCGGCGGAGCCAGCTGGCGGGCCAGCCAGGTCGGTACGCCCCCGAGCAGCCGGTACAGCCGTCGCGCCTCCTCGCGCAGCCGGGACGCCTCCGGCTCGGCCTCGGTGTCGGCGAGGGAGGCCAGCGCGGGGGCCGTACCGACCAGGTAGCCCAACTCCTCCCGGATCCGCAGGGATTCCGCGAAGCCGTGCCGCGCCTCGGCCAACTCGCCCTCCCGCAGGGCGAGTCCGGCCAGGTGGCGCCAGGTGAAGGACAGCAGCAGCGGGTCCGAGTGCGCGGTCGCGGCGGCGTGCGCCCGGCGGTAGGCGGCGCGCGCCGCCTGCGGGGAACGGGCCAGGTTCTCGGCGAGCAGACCCCGGCGGAAGTCCAGCAGGGCCCGCCCCGCCGCGCCCGGCGGAATCAGGGCGGCCGCCCTGCCGAGCGCGGCCCGCGCCTCGTCGGCCCGGTCCCGCACCCCGTGCAGCGTGGCGGCGTACGCAAGTTGCCCGCGTTCACAAGCGGCCGCGCCGCGCTCCTCGTCGGTCCGGGCCTGCGCCTCGGCCGTACGCAGCGCGTCCTCGGCCTCCTCCCAGCCCCGCTCGGTGTACAGACACCGTTCGACCAGCAGCCCGGCCCGTTGCAGCGAGGCCGCCGGGCCCTGTGGTGGGAGCAGCGCTGCCGCGTCGGCCCAGCAGGCCCGCGAGCGCAACCGCCATATTGCGGTCTGGAGAGGATCGTCACCTGCGGTCGTTCCGTTACCAGACATGGCGGGATGCGCCACGTTGCCCTCCCCGAGCACGCCATCGAGCTGTTGAGTGGTGGCGGCATTCCAACACCAATCTCCCGGCCGGGCCAAGAGGGTGGGTGAAGGATTTCACAAAGTCGTGGGGCCCGGGGGCCACTTGGCCTACAGCCGCCCCACGTCCGTGTGACCTCAGCTCATGCGCAGTGCCAGGAAGAAATCGAGCTTGTCCTCCAGCCGGGACAGGTCCCGGCCCGTCAACTGCTCGATCCGGCCGACGCGATAGCGCAGCGTGTTGACGTGCAGGTGGAGACGGGTGGCGCAGCGGGTCCAGGAGCCGTCGCAGTCCAGGAACGCCTCCAGCGTCGGGATCAGCTCGGCGCGGTGGCGGCGGTCGTAGTCGCGCAGCGGGTCCAGCAGACGGGCCGTGAAGGCGCGGCGGACGTCGTCCGGCACGAACGGCAGCAGCAGGACGTGGGACGCCAGCTCCTGATGACCGGCCGCGCACACCCGGCCCGAGCGGGCCGCGGCGACCCGGCGGGCGTGCCGGGCCTCCTCCAGGGCCCCGCGCAGCCCCTCCGCCGAGTGCACGGCCGCGCTGACGCCGAGCGTGAGCCGCCCGTCGTCGTCCAGACCGGCCGCCAGCGGGTCCCGTACGGACTCCAGGAGCGCGTCGGCGAGGATCCCGGCCTCCGAGCCGTCGTGCTCGGTCGAGACGGCCGGCAGCGGGACCAGCGCGATGGCCTCGTCGCCGGTGTGCGCGACGGCGATGCGGTCGGAGGGCTCGGGGCCGGTGGCGAGGGGATCGACCAGGATCTCCTCCAGCAGCGACTGGGCGACCGGGCCGCCCTCGACCTGTCCGCCGTCCCATTCGACGCGGGCCACGACGACCTGCCAGTGCGGGGCGGCCCCGAGACCGGGCAGCAGCACCGGCGCGGCCACCCGAAGGCGCGCGGCGATCTCGGCGGGCGCGGCACCCGTCTGCACCAGCTCCAGGACCTCCTGGGCGAGCCGCCGCCGCACCGTGCGCGAGGCGTCCCGCCGGTCCCGCTCGACCGCGATCAGCTGCGCGACGCCCTGGAGCAGGTCGAGCCGCTCCTCGGGCCAGTCACCGGCGTCCGCCTCGACGGCGAGCAGCCAGTCCGACAGCACCGTCTCGCGCACGTCCCGGGCGGCCTGCGGGGAGCGGCCGCTGCTGCGGATCGAGAAGAGCGAGTACGCCGTCCCGTCCAGCAGGAGGCGATGCGGTCCGCGCCGGCCCGAGCGGACGGCCGACAGGTGTTCGGCGGAGAGCCGGGCGCAGATCTCCGGCGGCAGGTCCGGGCCCGCGACCTTGGAGCCCGCGATGAGCCGGCCGGCGGGGGAGAGCACCCAGGCCCGCAGGTCCAGGTCGGAACCGAGCAGGTCCAGGACCACGTCCGGGCCGCCGCCGGCCGGGCCCGAGGTCATCATCCGGCGGTGCCGGTCCACCACGGCCGCCAGGTCCCCGGCCCGCTCGCCGCTGACCTGCCGTACGACGTGCTCGGTGATCGTCGCGAAGGCCACCGACTCGTGCACCGCGAACAGCGGCAGCCGGTGCCGGGCGCAGGCCAGCATCAGGTCCTCCGGCACGGCCCCGAGCTCGGCCTCACCGGCCGCGAGCGCCGCCACCCCGGCCTGCACGAGGATGCGGACGAAAGGCTCGGAGTCCGCGGCGTCCCGGCGCCAGGCCAGGCCCGTCAGCACCAGCTCGCCGCCGGAGAGGTAGCGGCTGGGGTCCCGCAGGTCGGTGGTCATGACACCACGTACGGTGCGGTCCAGCTCGTCCTCGCCGCCGAGCAGCCGCAGGCCCAGCGCATCGGTGTCCAGCAGTGCGCGCAGCCGCATCTCGTCGCCGCCGTTCCTTGTCTCGAAATCTACGATGAATCTTGGTGGGAGCCGTAGGAGGGACCCGGCGCGAGGGCACGGGAGCCGCGCGCTTCGGTTGCCAGGGCGTTTCCTGCGTTTCCACAGGAAAACGAAGAGGTTACTGATGACCTCCGTTCATACGAATCTACAAGATGCCCGCCCTGGCCAGCCAACTCCTTCATGGTTTCAGTGACTGACCCCGTCGGAGCACTGCGCTGTGTACTGACTCCACTCCGCGTTAACAGCACATGAACGAGCCGGGCCCGCCGCACACGGATTGGCTCAATCCGAAAGACCCACGAGACGAAGAAGAGAGCCGGTCATGGACTTCCTTCGCCCCGCCAGCTGGGAGGAGGCGCTCGCCGCGAAGGCCGAGCACCCCACCGCTGTGCCGATTGCGGGTGGCACCGATGTGATGGTCGAGATCAACTTCGACCACCGCCGGCCCGAGTACCTGCTCGACCTGAACCGCATCGGTGACCTCTACGAGTGGGAGGTCGGCGAGGACACCGTACGGCTCGGTGCGTCCGTCCCGTACACCCGGATCATGGAGAACCTGCGCGCCGAGCTGCCCGGCCTGGCCCTCGCCTCGCACACGGTCGCCTCCCCGCAGATCCGCAACCGCGGCGGCGTCGGCGGCAACCTCGGCACCGCCTCCCCGGCCGGCGACGCCCACCCCGCGCTGCTCGCGGCGGGCGCCGAGGTCGAGGCCGAGTCGGTGCGCGGCACCCGGCTCATCCCGATCGACGCGTTCTACACCGGCGTGAAGCGCAACGCGCTCGCCCCCGACGAGCTGATCCGCGCGGTCCGTATCAAGAAGGCCGACGGCCCGCAGCAGTACTCCAAGGTCGGCACCCGCAACGCCATGGTCATCGCGGTCTGCGCCTTCGGTCTGGCCCTGCACCCCGAGACCCGCACCGTCCGCACCGGCATCGGCTCCGCCGCCCCCACCCCCGTTCGGGCGAAGACCGCCGAGGACTTCCTGAACGCGGCGCTCGAAGAGGGCGGCTTCTGGGACAACGGAAAGATCATCACCCCGTCGGTCGCCAAGCAGTTCGCGGACCTGTGCTCCGCCGCCTGCAACCCGATCGACGACGTCCGCGGCACCGCGAGCTACCGCCGGCACGCGGTCGGCGTCATGGCCCGCCGGACGCTCACCTGGACCTGGGAGTCGTACCGCGGCACCCGCCCCGCCTCGGAGGGAGCTGCGTAATGCGCGTCAACTTCACTGTCAACGGACGCCCCCAGGAAGCCGACGACGTCTGGGAGGGCGAGTCCCTGCTCTTCGTGCTGCGCGAGCGGCTCGGGCTGCCCGGCTCCAAGAACGCCTGCGAGCAGGGCGAGTGCGGCTCCTGCACGGTTCGCCTGGACGGCGTGCCGGTGTGTTCCTGCCTCGTCGCGGCGGGCCAGGTGGAGGGCCGTGAGGTCGTCACGGTCGAGGGGCTCGCGGAGTTCGCCAAGCAGCGCTCCTGTGGGACGGGCGCCTGCGGCACCTCGCTGCAGGACGCGCAGCTGGGGGTCCCCCCGGGCGAAGCCTGGGGGAGGCAGGCCAAGGGCACCGACTCGCAGACCGGCGGGGGCCAGGAACTCTCCCCCATCCAGCAGGCGTTCATCGACGCCGGAGCCGTCCAGTGCGGCTTCTGCACCCCGGGTCTGCTGGTCGCCGCCGACGAGATGCTGGAGAACAACCCCAACCCGAGCGACGCGGACATCCGCGAGGCGCTGTCGGGCAACCTGTGCCGCTGCACGGGCTACGAGAAGATCATGGACGCGGTCCGCCTGGCGGCCGCCCGGCAGGCAGAGGCGGTCTGACCATGCCGACGAACGGCGCTCCCACCAAGATCACCCAGGGATCCCAGACCAGGGGCGGCATCGGCGAGTCCACCCTCCGCCCGGACGGCACCCTCAAGGTCACCGGCGAGTTCGCGTACTCGTCCGACATGTGGCACGAGGACATGCTCTGGGGCCAGATCCTGCGCTCCACGGTCGCGCACGCCGAGATCGTCTCGATCGACACGGGCGAGGCCCTCGCCACGCCCGGCGTGTACGCCGTCATGACGTACGACGACCTGCCGACCGACGTGAAGAACTACGGCCTGGAGATCCAGGACACCCCGGTCCTCGCGCACGGCAAGGTTCGCCACCACGGCGAGCCGGTCGCGATCGTCGCCGCCGACCACCCGGAGACCGCGCGCCGCGCCGCCGCCAAGATCAAGGTGGAGTACCGGGAGCTGCCCGTCATCACCGACGAGGCCTCCGCCACCGCCCCGGACGCGATCCTCGTCCACGAGAACCGCGACGACCACCACATCGGCCACGTCCCGCACCCCAACATCGTGCACCGCCAGCCGATCGTGCGCGGTGACGTGGCCCGGGCGGCGAGGAAGGCCGACGTCGTCGTCAAGGGCGAGTACTACTTCGGCATGCAGGACCAGGCCTTCCTCGGCCCCGAGTCCGGCCTCGCCGTGCCGGAGGAGGACGGCGGCGTCCACCTCTACATCGCCACCCAGTGGCTCCACTCGGACCTGCGGCAGATCGCCCCGGTCCTCGGCCTGCCCGAGGACAAGGTGCGCATGACGCTGGCCGGCGTCGGCGGCGCGTTCGGCGGCCGCGAGGACCTGTCGATGCAGATCCACGCCTGCCTGCTGGCCCTGCGCACCGGCAAGCCCGTCAAGATCGTCTACAACCGCTTCGAGTCCTTCTTCGGCCACGTCCACCGCCACCCGGCCCGCCTGTACTACGAGCACGGGGCGACGAAGGACGGCAAGCTCACCCACGTGAAGTGCCGCATCGTCCTGGACGGCGGCGCGTACGCCTCCGCCTCCCCGGCCGTGGTCGGCAACGCCTCCTCGCTCGGCATCGGCCCCTACGTCGTCGACGACGTCGAGATCGAGGCCATCGCCCTCTACACCAACAACCCGCCCTGCGGCGCCATGCGCGGCTTCGGCGCGGTCCAGGCGTGCTTCGCCTACGAGGCGCAGATGGACAAGGTCGCGAAGCGACTGGGTATGGACCCGGTGAAGTTCCGGCAGCTCAACGCGATGGAGCAGGGCACCATCATGCCGACCGGGCAGCCGGTCGACTCCCCGGCCCCGGTCGCCGAACTGCTGCGCCGCATCACGGCGATGCCGCTGCCGCCGGAGCGCCAGTGGGAGAGCAGCGAGGGCGCGGACGTACGGCAGCTGCCCGGCGGTCTGTCCAACACCACCCACGGCGAGGGCGTCGTCCGGGGCATCGGCTACGCGGTCGGCATCAAGAACGTCGGCTTCTCCGAGGGCTTCGACGACTACTCGACCGCGCGCGTGCGGATGGAGGTGGTCGGCGGTGAGCCGGTGGCCACCGTGCACACCGCGATGGCGGAGGTCGGCCAGGGCGGGGTCACCGTCCACGCGCAGATCGCCCGCACCGAGCTCGGTGTCACCCAGGTGACCATCCACCCGGCCAACACCGAGGTGGGCTCGGCGGGTTCGACCTCGGCCTCCCGCCAGACGTACGTCACCGGCGGCGCCGTGAAGAACTCCTGCGAGCTGGTCCGGGAGAAGGTCCTGGAGCTGGGCCGCCGCAAGTTCGGTACGTACCACCCGGCTTGGGCGACGGCCGAGCTGCTGCTCGAAGGCGGCAAGGTCGTCACCGACGGCGGCGAGGTGCTCGCCGACCTGGTGGACGTCCTCGGCGACGAGGCGGTCGAGATCGAGGCGGAGTGGCGGCACCGGCCGACCGAACCGTTCGACCTGCGCACCGGCCAGGGCCACGGCCACGTCCAGTACTCCTTCGCCGCCCACCGCGCGGTCGTCGAGGTGGACACCGAGCTCGGCCTGGTCAAGGTGATCGAGCTGGCCTGCGCCCAGGACGTCGGCAAGGCGCTCAACCCGCTGTCCGTCGTCGGCCAGATCCAGGGCGGTACGACCCAGGGCCTCGGCGTCGCGGTGATGGAGGAGATCATCGTCGACCCGAAGACGGCGAAGGTCAGGAACCCCTCCTTCACGGACTACCTGATCCCCACCATCCTCGACACGCCGACCATCCCGGTCGACGTCCTCGAACTCGCCGACGACCACGCCCCGTACGGGCTGCGCGGCATCGGCGAAGCACCCACCCTGTCGTCCACCCCGGCCGTCCTCGCGGCGATCCGGAACGCGACCGGGCTGGAGCTCAACCGCACGCCGGTACGACCGGAGCACCTCACCGGCACCGCGTGACAAGCCCTCCGGGCGGCGCACGGAACGTCACACACTCCGAGCCGCCCGGAGTACACCCCCACCTCTTCGGGCTCCGCTCCGCTCGCGGACCCCGAAGCAGCACCCCCCGTTCGTCTCGGGCCGTCCCCCGGGTCGTGCACATCCCAAATCCCGCCGAACGCCGACGGCGCCGGCGGGTGCCCCTGTGAACCTTGGGAGACGGCACCATGACCCAGCAGTCAGTGGAGCCCAGGACCACCGCCGACGACGCGGGCGCGGGAACCCGCGTCCCGGCCGGCCGGTCCTGGCTCGACCGCTACTTTCACATATCCCAGCGGGAGTCCACGATCGCGCGCGAAGTGCGCGGCGGCGTCACCACCTTCATGGCGATGGCGTACATCCTCCTGCTCAACCCCCTGATCCTGTCCGGCAAGGACGCGGCGGGAGACACGCTCGGCCAGAAGGCCCTGATCACGGCGACCGCGTTCGCGGCCGCCCTCACCACGCTGTTGATGGGCTTCGTCGGCAAGGTGCCCCTGGCCCTCGCCGCCGGCCTGTCCGTCTCCGGCGTCCTGTCCTCGCAGGTCGCCCCGCAGATGACCTGGCCGCAGGCCATGGGCATGTGCGTGATGTACGGCGTGGTCATCATGCTCCTGGTCGTCACCGGCCTGCGCGAGATGATCATGAACGCGATTCCGCTCGCGCTCAAGCACGGCATCACCATGGGCATCGGCCTGTTCATCGCCCTCATCGGTTTCTACAAGTCCGGCTTCGTGCACCAGGGCAAGGCCACCCCGGTCTCCCTCGGCCCCGCGGGCGAACTCGCGGGCTGGCCGGTCCTGCTGTTCGCGGGCACCCTGCTGCTCATCTTCCTGCTGCAGGCCCGGGGGATCCCCGGCGCCATCCTGATCGGCATCGTCAGCGGCACGATCGTCGCGGCGGTCCTGAACGCCGCCGGGGTCATCGACCCCAAGCAGTGGGCCGCCGGCGCGCCCGAACTGCACGGCGGCGCGGTCTCCATGCCCGACTTCTCGCTCTTCGGACACGTCGAGTTCGGCGGCTGGGGCAAGGTCGGCGCGATGACCGTCGGTATGATCGTCTTCACGCTGGTGCTCGCCGGGTTCTTCGACGCGATGGCCACCATCATCGGCGTCGGCACGGAGGCGAAGCTCGCCGACGACAAGGGCCGGATGCCGGGCCTGTCCAAGGCGCTGTTCATCGACGGCGCCGGCGGCGCGATCGGCGGTGTCGCGGGCGGCTCCGGCCAGACCGTGTTCATCGAGTCGGCGACGGGGGTCGGCGAGGGCGCCCGCACGGGTCTCGCCTCGGTCGTCACCGGCCTGTTCTTCGCGGCCTGCCTGTTCTTCACCCCGCTCACGGCCATCGTGCCGCAGGAGGTCGCCTCCGCCGCCCTGGTCGTCATCGGCGCCATGATGCTGATGAACGCCCGGCACGTGGACTGGGCCGACCGCGCCACCGCGATCCCGGTGTTCCTGACGGTCGTCCTGATGCCGTTCACCTACACCATCACCACGGGTGTGGCCGCCGGCGTCATCTCCTACGTGGCCATCAAGGCAGCTCAGGGCAAGGCCCGGGAAATCGGGGCCTTCATGTGGGGCCTGACAGTCATCTTCCTGGTCTATTTCTCCCTCAATCCCATTGAGAGCTGGCTGGGCGTGCACTAGCCGCTCGCGCAGGACCCTCTTCACAACCGCTGTCAAGGAGACCGAGAGATGCTGGACATCGCCGAGGAGCTCAACCGGTGGGTCGAGCGGGGACGCGACTTCGCCGTGGCCACCGTGGTGGCCGTCGGCGGCAGTGCCCCGCGTCAACCGGGCGCCGCCCTCGCGGTGGACGCCGACGGCACCGCCATCGGCTCGGTCTCCGGCGGCTGTGTGGAGGGCGCCGTGTACGAGCTGTGCCGGCAGGCGCTCCAGGACGGGGAGCCCGTCCTGGAGCGCTTCGGGTACAGCGACGAGGACGCCTTCGCCGTCGGCCTGACCTGTGGCGGCGTCATCGACATCCTCGTCACTCCGGTACGGGCGGCCGATCCCGCCCGTCCGGTGATCGCCGCCGCGCTGACCGCCGCCGCGCGAGGGGAGGCGGCGGCGGTCGCCCGGATCGTGTCCGGACCGGCCGATCTGATGGGCCGGGCGCTGCTGGTACGCGCCGACGGCTCGTACGAGGGCGGCCTCGGCGGACACCCGGAACTGGACCGCACGGTGGTCGGCGAGACGGGGGCCTTCCTCGACGCCGGCCGCACCGGCACGCTGGAGATCGGAGAGCAGGGCTCGCGCTGCGGAGCACCGCTCACCGTCCTGGTCGAGTCCTCGGTACCGCCGCCCCGGATGATCGTCTTCGGCGCGATCGACTTCGCGTCGGCACTGGTCCGCATCGGCAAGTTCCTCAACTACCGCGTCACGGTGTGCGACGCCCGCCCCGTCTTCGCGACCGGGGCCCGCTTCCCCGAGGCCGACGAGATCGTCGTCGAATGGCCCCACGAGTACCTGGCGCGTACGGACGTGGACGCCCGTACCGTCCTGTGCGTGCTCACCCACGACGCCAAGTTCGACGTACCACTGCTGCAGCTGGCACTGCGTCTTCCCGTCGCCTACGTCGGCGCGATGGGATCCCGGCGCACCCACCTGGACCGCAACGAGCGGCTGCGCGAAGTCGGCGTGAGCGAGCTGGAGCTGGCCCGGCTGCGCTCCCCGATCGGATTGGACCTCGGGGCCCGCACGCCCGAGGAGACCGCCCTGTCCATCGCCTCCGAGATCGTCGCCAACCGGCGCGGCGGCAGCGGCGTTTCCCTCACCGGCGCGCACACGCCGATCCACCACGACGCGGCGTCGCGGGCGGCGGCCCGCATCGGCTCGGTGGCGTGAGCCGGCGCCGGCGGAAGTCGGAGCGCCCGGCCCGCTCCCCCGCGAAGCCGTCCCGGTCCGGGCGCCGAAGGATGATGGAAACCCGGCGGCGGCCGTCGTACAGCGTCATGTGACGCACTCGGCCTCACTCGTCGGCCCATCGGCGCAGCCCGGCCAGATTGAGCACGATCGTGCGCCCCCGGCCGGTCGCCACCAGGCCCTCGTGCTGCATCGCCCGCAGACAGCGCACCACCGACTCCCTGGACGCCCCGGCAGCGGCGGCCAGTTCGTGCTGGTTGACCTGGACGGCTATGGCTCCCGGCGGGGTGTCGGAGGCGGACGAGCCGTGCCGTAACGCGAGCTTGACCAGCAGACTGGCCAGCCGGGCCCGGGTGGTGTGGGCGCCCTGCTCCGCGCGCAGCAGGTCGGAGTCGCGCAGCCGGGTCACCACGCTGTGCAGCACGGACAGGCACAGCCCGGCGTTCCGCTCCAGCAGCCGCAGGAACACCTCCGCGGAGATCACCACGCCCTCGACGCGCCGCATTGCGGTGACCGTCGCGCCCCGGGGCCGGCCGTCGACGCAGGAGAGCTCGCCGACCAGTTCCCCGGGGCCGCGCAGGGCCAGCAGGCTGGTGTAGCCGTTGGTCGAGTCCACGGTGGCCTTCACCAGGCCGCCGGTGAGCAGCACCACGAAGTCGGCCGGCTCGCCCTCCCGGATCAGGACGTCCCCCCGGTTCCAGCGGCGGAGGTGCCCCGCGCGGCGCAGCAGCTGGAGTTCCTCGCCGGTGAAGTGCTCCGCCGCCGCTGCTTTGCGCCGCGTCAGCCCGCGGTGGCTCGTCTCGGTCATACCCGCCCACTTTCCCCGCCCGGCCGCTGTGGTGCGCCCCGGCGCACCGCCGCACCGGGTGCCGGCCGCGCGGTTCCCCGCCGGCAACTCTCCACCGCCGCCCGCGCCGTGCCAAGGGCCGGGTGTCGGTGCCCCAGGACCGCCCCGCCTCTTCCGGCCGTCCTGCCTGTTCTTCCGTCCTCCCGGGAGGGCGCGGCGGTCCGTGTCCGCCCGGCGCCGGCAGGCCCCGGACCCGGTCGGCGACGGCCGTCTTGTCCGGCAGGAACGCCAGCGCGAGTCGCATCGTGACCAGGTCGAAGCCCGCCCGGGGCAGCCGCGCCGTCACCTCGGCGGCGTCCGCGAAGTCCAGGCGACGGGTGGACAGCCGGGGTTCCAGGTCGGCGTACCGGTCGCGGGTCGCGGCGACGGCGGCCTCGGACCAGTCGACGGCGAGGGTGCGGTGTCCGAGACCGGCGAGCACGGCCGCGTACGTCCCCAGGCCGCACCCCACGTCCAGGGCGCGGGCACCGGCCCGCGGCGGTACGGCCCCGGCGAGCGACCGCGCCTCGTGCGCGTCGACCCGGCGAAAGCCGTTCCCGGCGGCGAAGTGCCGGTCCCAGTGGTCCCGTTCGGAGGTGCCAGCCACCATCATGGCGTGCGTAGCAGCTTGTTGACCGCTCGGCCGAACACCACCCTGGCCGTCCGCTCCAGCAGCGGATCGCAGAACGCGGGCAGCGGGCGGAACCGCAGCTCCTCCCGCCACAGCACCCGGGTACGTCCCCCGGGCCCCGGCCGCACCTCCAACTCGGCCCAGCCGAGGACCGTCCGGCCGCGCTTGACCAGACGGCACAGGCCGGGCTCGCCGTCGTGCGGCGGGCGCCAGACGGTGACCTCCATCGGATCGCTGAGGGAGAGCGGGCCGAGGCCCGTACGGGCCACGAAGCGGGTGCCCTGACGGGTCGGCGGCTCGGTCGTCACGACGACCCGGGTCAGCGGGACCGTACCGGCGTGCCGCGGCCACTCCGTGAGCCGACGCCAGGCCTCGTCGATCGGCAGCGGTGCCGTGCGTTCGAGCAGGAAGATGGCCACTCGACGATCTTAGGAAACCGCAGGCCGCGATGGGGGGCCCAGTCGTCTCGGACAGGTGAACTAGCCGGTCCTTCGGCGACGGGCGTAGGCTTGACGGTGCGGCGGGATCCCGTGCGATCCGGGCGGTGCGCAGCCGCGTTCTCCTACCATTCCTCGTACGGGCGGGCACTGCGCCTGCCCCCAGGGGGAGTTGGTCGTCATGTCGTTGAAGACCTATGGCGTACTGATCACACGGGCGGTCGACACCCGGCGCGAGGGCGCCGTCGACACCCCGCACTACCAGATCCACCTCACGGACGACACGGGCACGCACTACCGTGCCTCGGTCAACGTCCTGTCGCAGCAGCGTCCCGCGGACCTGCTCTACCTCGTCGACGAGGACTTCCAACACCCGCTCACCACCCGCCTGGAGGGTCTCCCCAGCGGCTGGAACACCCTGCCCTCGGGTCCCGGCGGACCCAACCTGGACTTCGTGCGCGGGAACCTCTTCGACCCGGGCAAGATGCGCACGCTGCCGCCGGACGTGTCCGGACCCGACAACGACCTCGCCGACCTCCTCGACCACTACGTGCGGCGCGCGGTCGACGACCGGGACGCCCGCATGTACGTCTTCGGTGAGCGCTTCGGCCCCGAACCGAAGGTCAAGGACAAGGTGTTCGGCTTCCTGCCGGGCAACGGCGTCCACGACATCCACATGAACCAGGGCAACAGCGGCCGCTTCCGGGGTGACGACGGCGTCTGGCAGGACGGCGGGCTCCTCGTCCACTTCCCGGGCCAGAACCGCTGGGTGGGCATCTTCCTCGCCTTCCAGAGCCAGTCCTGGCACACGGACGACGTCACCGGGCAGCCCCTCGACGAGGTCGACGGCAGGCGTCCCGAGCAGGCCGGCGTCCAGCCCGTGCGGATCGTGGCCGCGCTGGTCAATCCGCTCGGCCCGACGCCCGAGGCGGAGAACGTCACGCTGCTCAACGCCTCGCCCGACCCGGTCGACCTGACCGGCTGGCAGCTCGTCGACCGGGTCGGCAAGCGGGCGGCGGTGCCCGCCGGCGCGCTCGCCCCCGGCGTCTGTCTGCCGGTGGCCCTGTCCAACGGCGTCCAACTCGGCAACCACGGCGGCGAGATCACCCTGCTCGACGCGGGCGGCCTGAAGGTGCACGGCGTCTCGTACACCGCCGAGCAGGCCACCCGGGAGGGCTGGACGGTGGTGTTCTGACCCCGTCCGGCCGGTCGCCGGGCTACGGCCGGTAGACCTCGCCCGGCTTCGCCTTCCCGGGTGCCGGCAGCTGAGGCACGGTCACGAAGACATGGCCGCGCGACTTCAGGGCGTCGATGATGCCGGGCACGGCGGGCACGGTGCCGTCGTAGATGTCGTGGAGCAGGATGATCCCGTCCCGGGACGCCTGCTCCAGGACGCGCCGCTTGATCAGCACGGAGTCGGTGGGCGTGTAGTCCTTCGCGGTCACGCTCCACAGCACCTCCGCGAGGCCCGGCTCACGGCTGATCCGGTGGACGGTCGCGTTCGTCCGGCCCTGGGGCGGGCGCATCAGGGTGGTCCTCGCGTATCTGCTTCTCCGATATCCGGGTCAGGATCTTGTGGTCCCAGGTGTGGCTGGCCACCTCGTGCCCCTCGGCGGCCATCCGCCGGACGAGCTCCGGGTACTTCACCATGTGCCGCTTGCCGAGCAGGAAGATGGTCGCCGGGACCTGCTTGTCCTCGAGGATGTCCAGCAGCCGGGCCGAGTGCTCGCTGGGCCCGGCGTCGAAGGTGAGCGCGATGCTCCCCCAGAGGGGGCACCCCCATTCACTCCGACTTCGCTCCCTTCGCCTCGCGGCAGTCGACGGTCCCGAACCGGGCCGCCTGCCCGGTGGCCGACGCGCGGGCGGCGCTCGGCGCGGTCGTGTCGACCTCGGCGCAGCCGGTGAGCGCGAGCGCCAGACAGGCGAGGGCGGCGATCGGGGTTCTTCTCAGGCTTCTTTCCGGGCTTCTCGGTCGGCAGAGGCATGCCGGGACTATACGTGGCGAGTATAGATGTGGTGTATAGCCGGGTGCGGGAGTCGTATCACCATGGAAGGTGAGGACCGACCTCCACCCGAGAGGACGACCCATGCTCTTCCAGGACCGCAGGCAGGCCGGACGCGAACTGGCCGAACGGCTCCGCATCCAGCAGGAGAAGGGCAACCTGCCGGACCCCGTCGTCCTGGCCCTGCCCCGGGGCGGCGTCGCGGTGGCCACGGAGGTCGCGCGGGCGCTCGGTGCCCCGCTCGACGTACTCCTCGTCCGCAAGATCGGCGCCCCGCACCACGAGGAGTTCGGCGTCGGCGCCATCGCCGGCGACGACCCCCCGCTCTACGACACCCAGACCCTCGACAGCCTCGGTCTGACCGAGGAGTCCCTCGCGCCGAAGGTGGAGCGGGAGCGCAAGGAACTGCACCGCCGCGAGGACCGCTACCGGCAGGGCCGCCCGCCGCCCGAACTCGCCGGCCGCACGGTGATCGTCGTCGACGACGGACTCGCCACCGGCTCCACCGCGCGCGCCGCCCTCCGTCACGTACGGCGCCGCTCGCCCGCGCACCTCGTCCTGGCCGTCCCGGTCGGCGCGCCCGAGTCGGTCGGCCTGCTCAGGGGCGAGGCCGACGAGGTGGTGTGCCTGCACCAGCCGCGGGCCTTCTCCGCCGTCGGCCAGTGGTACGCCGACTTCGGACAGCTGACGGACGACGACGTGCTCGACGCGCTGTACGGGCCCTGAGGCGCCGTACGGGCAGTGGGGAGGTACGGGCGTGCCGGAGATGACTGAGCAAGAGGCGCGACGGCGGTTCACCGGGGCCCGAGTCGCCCGGCTGGCCACGGTGGACGAGGCGGGCCGCCCCCATCTGGTGCCGGTGGTGTTCGCCGGGCAGGGCACCGACGGGATCGTGACCGCCGTGGACCGCAAACCGAAGACCACGACCCGGCTCAAGCGGCTGCGCAACATCGCCGCCCGGCCGGACGTGTGCCTGCTGGCGGACGCGTACGACGAGGACTGGGAGCGGCTGTGGTGGGTGCGGGCCGACGGAGCGGCCAGGGTGCTGCTGCCCGACGCCGCCGACCCGGCCGAGCGGGACGCCTGCGCGGCCGCCGTGACCGTACTGCGGGACAAGTACCCGCAGTACTGGGACGCCCCGCCGCACGGTCCGGTGATCGCGGTCACCGTCCGGCACTGGACCGGCTGGCGGGCCCAGTGCGCCGCCGTCATCGACCCTCCGGGCCTGCATCCGGCAACGGACTGACCGCGTGCACCCCACGCTCGGCGTTGGTGAGGACGACGATCGCCGCCCCCACCGCCCTACCCAGCGCCCCTTCCCCCGACCCGCCGCAGCCCCGGACCGGCGGAACCCTCCACCGGCAATAGGACCGGACCGGTCCTACACACCGTCGGGCGCTGCACGGACCATCGCCTCCGGCCCCCGGTCTGCCGACGTCCCACACCGGCTTCGCCGGCGGGAACTTCCACCGTCCCTGGGGCCGGCGAGGCTCTCCGTGTCGTCGGGTGGTGGTGCACCGTCGCTCGCTCCGACCCGCCGCAGCCCCGCACCGGTCACGCCGTCGGTTCTCTCCCCGGGGCCTGGAGGCCGTTGTGCTGTGCACGGTCCTTCGTCCCCGGCCCCCGGTCTGCCGACGTCCCACACCGGCTTCGCCGGCGGGAACTTCCACCGTCCCTGGGGCCGGCGAGGCTCTCCGTGTCGTCGGGTGGTGGTGCACCGTCGCTCGCTCCGACCCGCCGCAGCCCCGCACCGGTCACGCCGTCGGTTCTCTCCCCGGGGCCTGGAGGCCGTTGTGCTGTGCACGGTCCTTCGTCCCCGGCCCCCGGTCTGCCGACGTCCCACACCGGCTTCGCCGGCGGGAACCTCCACCGTCCCTGGGGCCGGCCAGGCCCTACGTGTCGTCGAGTGGTGGTGTGCCGAGGGTCGCGTAGTGGTGGTGGAGCGCGCGGGTGTGTTTCTCTCGGTCCTGCCAGGTCTCCATGGCGGACTGCGCGGTGATCGCGCCGAACGCGGCGAGTGCCGCCTGCCAGCTCGCCGGCTGGATGACCATGGCCCCGGTCAGCCAGCCCACGGCCTTCGGCGCCGTGAACCGGGCCATCAGCCCGCGGCCGCTGCGGCGGTTGGTCTCGTCGGCGGCGGCCCGCATCTCCTCCCGGTACAGCCGCAGCGCCTCGGCGTCCTCGCCGTCGCCCACGAGGGCGAGGGCCTTGCGCTGCCGGGCCCGGAACTCGCGGAACAGTGACTCCTCCCGGATCTCCAGCATGTGCCGGGTGTCGAGCCGCCCGCTGTTCGGCAGGGCGAGGGCGGCCAGGAGGCGCATGAAGCCCCCCTCCCGTTCGGGGAGCAGGGGAGCGAGCAGCGCGGCGGCCTCGCGGAACGCGGCCTCCTCGTCGGCGTCGGCGAAGAGCGGAACGGCCCGACCGCCGGTCAACAGCCAGGCGCGCACCGTGCGTTCGGCGAGCTCCTGCCGCGAGACCGCGCCGCCCAGCCCGGCGATGCTGGAGCCGGCCATGGCGATGCTCCGGGGGTCGGCGGTCAGTTGGCGGGGGATGAACATGACGGTTCCGGCCCGGATGAGCGGCGCGAGGTCGGCCAGGGTGCGCAGGGTGCGGACGAACAGGCCGGGCTCCAGCACCGGCCGCATGACCGTGTCCGGTGAGGACTCCTGGATGACCCGCATCTGGACGAGGGCGTGGTGCTCGTCGTCGAAGGGGTCCTCGAAGAGCACGTCGTGGGCGTAGCAGAGCGGCGCCTTCAGCTCCCGGTAGTCGGCGGAGAGCCGGCTGGGCAGCCGCTCCGCCCCGTAGAGCCGGCCGTCCATGAGGACGTTGAGCCGGCCCGCCCTCGGTACGTCGACGAGTTCGCGGCCCAGGAGCGCGGAGCGCAGATGCCCCTCGGGCATGGGGAGCGAGGCCGCCCAGCGTTCGGCGGGCACGCTGTGGATCTGATCCAGATAGACGGACATGAACGCGTCGACGCGCAGCGCGTCGATGGTGGCGAGGTCGTCGAGGCCTTTCGCCCGGGCCTCGTCGAACGTGGCCCGCCCCCAGGCCGCGAGATCGTCGATGTCCCGCGCGTAGAACGCCTCCAGGGCGCTCAGGACGGGGGTGCCGCAGGACGCCTGTGCTGTGCTCATCGATGGTCTCCCCGCCCGGAGGTCCGGACCTCGCCGCCGGCCGCCGGGACCGGCCCTACAGCCAGTCCCGGCGCTTGAAGATCAGGTACAGGGTGAGGCAGACGATCCCCATCAGGCCGATCGCGAAGGGGTAGCCGAGGGCCCAGTGCAGCTCGGGGATGTGGGAGAAGTTCATGCCGTAGATCGTCCCGACCAGGGTCGGGGCGAACAGAATGGCCGCCCACGACGAGATCTTCTTGACCTCCTCGTTCTGCTCGAAGCCCGCCTCCGCCAGCGCCCGCATCTCTGCGTTCTGCTGCTGCGTCACCAGCGTCGCGTTCACCGTGAGGATCTCGGTGAGGGCCTGCCGGAAGCCGTCCACCCGCTCGCTGATGTGGGTGACGTGGTCGGCGACGTCGCGGAGGTAGCGCTGCAGCTCCTCGTCGGTCTCGTACTTGGCGAAACCGGCCATCAGGGCGTGCAGCATGCCGACCAAGGGGCGGGTGGCGCGCTGGAACTCGACGGTCTCGCGGGAGAGTTCGTAGATACGGCGGGAGACCTCGGGGTCGCCGCGGAAGACCTCGGTCTCGATCTCGTCGACGTCGTTCTGGACGCCCGCGACGACCGGCGCGTAGCCGTCGACGACCGCGTCCAGGATCGCGTACAGGACCGCCTCCGGGCCGAGCTTGAGCAGGTCGGGGGAGTCCTCCAGGCGGCCGCGGACCGCGGAGAGGTCGGGGGCCGCGCCGTGCCGGACGGTGATGACGAAGTCCGGCCCCACGAACACGTGCAGCTCGCCGAAGTCGACCTCCTCGGGCGCGTCCAGGTAGCGGGCGGCGCGCAGCACGACGAAGAGCGTGTCGCCGTACCGCTCCAGCTTCGGCCGCTGGTGCGCCTCCAAGGCGTCCTCGACCGCGAGCGGATGCAGGTCGAACTCGGCGGCCAGGGAGAAGAGTTCCTCGTCGGTGGGGCGGGCGAGGCCGATCCACGCCATGCCGGAGGGCTGCTCGCGCAGCGCGCGGTAGGTCTCGGTGAGACCGGCGGGAGAGGAGACCCGCACCCCGTCCTGGTACAGGGCCGCCTGGACGATGCTGCCCGCCTCGGCCGGTTCCCCGCCCCGCGGCTCGGCCGGGGACGCGGAGGGCGCGGTGGAGGGCTGCGGCTGGTTCAGGGCGCGGCGCCAGACGGACTTGCGGTGGTTCTTCTCGGCGATGGCGGCACCTCCGCACGAGCCGGGTTCGACCTGATCACGCAGCAGGATATACGGGGGGTTCGGCCCGGACGCCGGCCGAGGGTCCGGGATTCGGTGAGAGTTGCGGACAGAAGGTGTCCGCGAGCGGCTCTAGTGTGCGGGTCATGACGAAGACGACGACCGCGACGGCCCCTCTGCTCGGCATCCGCGCCCTCAACCGCGCGACCCTCGCCCGGCAACTGCTGCTGACCCGCTCGCCGCTGTCCGCGAAGGCCGCGGTGGAGCACCTCGTCGGCCTCCAGGCGCAGAACGTCAAGCCCCCGTACCACGCGCTCGCCGCCCGCCTCGACGGCTTCACGCCCGAGGAGCTGTCCGCCCTCATGGCCGACCGCGCGGTCGTCCGCATCGTCACCCTGCGCTCGACCATCCACACCCACACCGCCGACGACTGCCTCACCCTGCGGCCGCTCGTCCAGCCCGCCCGGGACCGCGAACTGCACGGCTTCCGCAAGAGGCTGACCGGCGTCGACCTGGACCGGCTCGCCGCGCTCGCCCGTGAGCTGGTCGAGGCGGAGCCGCGCACCATGGCGCAGCTGCGCGCGGCCCTGAGCGTCGAGTGGCCGGACGCCGACCGGCAGGCCCTGTCGGTCGCCGCCCGCTGCAAGCTGCCCCTCGTGCAGGTCACGCCGCGCGGGCTGTGGGGCCGCAGCGGCCAGGTCGCGCTCACCACCGCCGAGCACTGGCTCGGCCGCCCCGCCGGGCCGGCGCCCACCCCGGACGCGCTGGTGCTGCGCTATCTCGCCGCGTTCGGGCCGGCGTCCGTGAAGGACATGCAGACCTGGGCCGGGCTGACCCGGCTGCGCGCGGCCTTCGAACGCCTGCGCCCGCGCCTGGTCACCTTCCGGGACCCGGCCGGCGTCGAACTCTTCGACCTCCCCGACGCCCCGCGCCCCGACCCGGACACCCCGGCCCCGCCCCGCTTCCTGCCCGAGCTCGACAACCTCCTGCTCTCGCACGCCGACCGCGCCCGGGTCGTACCGCCCGAGTACTGGGGCCGCACCTGGGCGGTCAACCAGGCCTACCGGTCCCTCCTCGTCGACGGCTTCGTGGCCGGTGTGTGGAAGCCGGAGGACGACGGGCTGGTCGTCGAGCCGTTCCACGAGCTCACCCGGTCCCAGCGGGACGAGGTCGTGGCGGAGGGGCAGCGGATGCTGGCCACGCTGCACCCCGGCGCGTCCGACGCCGTCCGGTTCGGCACGGTCGTGCCGCGGTGACGGCGGGGCGCCGAAGGAGAGGTACGGACGGCAGGCATGGATAGGGGGGCGCTGCGGGCCGCTCGTGGTGGCTCGCAACGCCCCCCTGGTCTTACCTGAGGGGTGCTCAGGAGTTTCGCTGGTTACGAGTTGACCTGCGTGGTCACCAGGTTCGAGAAGGTGGTCAGCCGGGTGTAGACACCCGGGTAACCGGCCTCCGCGCACCCCTCTCCCCAGGAAGTGATCCCTGCCAGGACGCCCCCGATGAGCAGGGGACCGCCGCTGTCGCCCTGGCAGGTGTCTACGCCGCCGGATGTGTATCCGGCGCAAACCATGTCGGTCTGGACGAAGTCCGAACCGTAGGAGCCGCGGCAGCTGGAGTCCGAGACGGTCGGCACGGTCGCCGTCCGCAGCTGGTTGGAGGAGTTGCCGCTCTCCGAGGTGGTGCCCCAGCCGAGGATGCGGGCCGTGGTGCCGGCCGTGTACACGCCCGTCTGGGAGGAGGAGACGTACGTCGCCGGGGTGTACGGCATCGACGTCGACAGGGTCAGCACGGCCACGTCGTCGCCGTTACTGGCGTCCGTGTAGTCCGGGTTGATCCAGATTTTGCTCACCCGGCTGACCGTACCGTTGGTCCCGTTGAGGTACGTCCGGCCGCCCACGACCCGGACGCCACTGGTGGACTCGCCGGCCATGCAGTGCGCGGCCGTCACGACCTTCTTCGCCGCGACCAGGGTGCCCCCGCAGAACTGGTTACCGGAGGAGTCGGTGATCTGCATCATGAACGGGTACGCGGACGTCGTGGTCGTCGTGCCGCCGACGACGGGCTGCGGGGCGGCGACGGCGGAGGGAGCGCTGAGCAGTGCGGTCGCCGCGGCGGCAGCGGTCGCCACGACCACGGCGGCGGTCTTTCTTGCGCGGTGGAGCCCGAACATGAGTCTCCTCAGTGGGGTTGGCCGGTGGGGGGACGCGCGGGTGGGGGGTGAAGCACGCACGAGGGTCGCGGGACCGACCCCCGTGTGCCCGGGCGAGCGGCACTGCCCTTACGCTAGGGCCCGGTACACCACCTCCCAATGAGGGAACCCCCTAGGGGGGCAAGGCAGGGAAAACCCTCGGTCCGGCTCAGTTAACCGGCCGTGTTCTCACTTCGCTCGGCGACCTGCCGCCAATCGGACGATGTCCACGCGCGATCGGATCCCCAGTTTCCGGTAGACCCGGGTCAGCGTCGCCTCCACCGTCTTGACGCTGATGAACAGGCGTGCGGCGATCTCCCGGTTGGTGGCGCCCTGGACGACGAGCGCGGCGACCTGACGCTCCATCGACGCGAGCCCCTCCAGGCCGTCCGGCCCGTCCTGTCCCTCGGGGCCGCCGAGCGCGGCCGCGGCGGCGGCCGGTTCCGGCTCGGGCGCCGCGAGGGCCGCGTCCACCTGGCGCAGCCACGGCACCGCCCGGCAGCGTCGGAACAGGCGGGTGGCCTCCTCGTACGGCGTCGAGTCGGCGCGGTGCGCCGCCGGGGTGCCGGTGCCGGCGCCGAGACCCGCGGCCCGGTCCGGCCGCCGGCCGCGCAGCGAGGCCTGCGCGAAGGCCGCCCGCGCCTCCTCCAGGCAGTAGCCCAGCTTGGCCAGCCGGTCCTGAGCGGAGGTCAGCTGGGCGAGGGCCGCCTCCCGGTCGCCCTCGGCCGCGCGCACCAGCGCCTCGGCCCGGTCCAGGACGGCGAGCACGCTCTCCCGGCCGAGCCGCAGCGCGTGTTCACGGGTGACGTCGATGACGTCCCGTGCCTCGGCCACCTCGCCGATGCGGACCAGGGCCTCGGCGAGGTCGCCCTGCCAGCGGCCGCGCGCCGGGTCGGTGATGCCGAGGCCGTGCTCCAGCTCGCGCACCCGGCGCAGCGAGCGCACCGTGCCCGCCGGGTCGCCGGCCACCAACTGGGCGTACCCGAGGGCGCCCAGGGCCCGGGACAGGTACATCTGGTCGCCGTCCTCCTCGGCGTGCTCGACCGCCTCGCGGGCCAGCGCCAGCGCCCGGTCCACGTCCCCGCCGGAGGCCTCGGCGAGCGAGGTGAGCATGGCGGAGGCCGTCTCGCCGATGCCCGAGTCCCGGGCCAGCCGCAGGCTTTCGCGGGCCAGTTCGAGCGCCCGGCCGCAGTGCCCGGCGCGCAGTTCGGTCTCGGCGAGCCCGCGCAGGAAGTGCACCTCGCTCTCCACCGAGCCGCGTCGGCGCACCTCGCGCAGCAGCGCGGTGACCGTCGCCCGCGCTTCGGCCAGCTGGTCGCCCATGACCAGCCAGCGGAAGCGGGCGCTGCCCGCGCCGTTGTGATGGCACGCCACCTTCGGGTCCTGAGGCTCCTTCAGCGCGCGCTTGATGGTCACGGGCGCCGCCGGATGACCCATCAGGGTCTCGGTCTGGGCCTGGAAGGCGAGGGCCAGCAGCTCGGTGCGCCGGTCGCCGCCGCGCTCGGCCAGCTCCGCCGCGTGCGCGGCCGCCTCCCGGGCCTCGGTGAAGTCGCCCTCCACGATCAGCGCCCGCCAGGCCAGCTGGTAGTGGACCAGGGCGAGCAGCCGCGGGTCGTCGCCGGCGTCGGCGAGGGCCTGCGGGAAGACGGCGTCGACCTCCGTCATGGTGTGGCCCGCCGTGTCGATCACGATGATCCAGGCCCGTACCCGGTCCGCGGGCACGGTGGCCCGGGTCAGCACCTCGCGGGCGATGTCCCGGGCGAGGTCGACCTCGCCGGCGGTGATGGCGTCCTCGGCGGCCTGCAGCCGGCGCTCGTCCGCGCCGGGCCGGCCGTCGGCGGGGGTGTGCCGGGCGGCGAGCAGGCCGAGCTGCGCGGCCACGGACGGGGCCCCGCGGTCCCGGGCCTGGGCTGCGGCCTCGGCGAGCCGGTCGGCGACCCCCGGATCGGTGCCGGTGGTGGCCAGCGCCAGGTGTCGGGCGCGCTCGATCGGGTCCGAGGCCGCGGTGGACAGCGCGGCATGCGCGCCGCGCCGCTCGTGGGCGGGCGCCTCCGCGTACAGGGCGGCCGAGATGAGGGGGTGCGCGAACCGCACGGTGGGGCTGGAGTCGTCGAGGTCGGTCGCCAGCAGCCCCAGTTCGGCCGCCTGGGCGCACTCCGCCTCCGCGTTCTCCCTCCCGGCCGAGCGCAGCAGGGCCGGCGTGGGCCGGGCGCCCGCGCTGGCCACCAGCAGGGTGCGGCGGGCCTCGACCGACAGCATGTCGAGCCGGCTCAGCACCAGGGCGCGCAGCGAGGTGGGCACGGGCAGCGGCTCGCCCGGCCGGGGCGGGGTGGGGTTCTCGGCGAGGGCGCGGCCGAGCTCCAGCGCGAAGAGGGGGTTGCCGCCGCTGGTGCGGTGGATCTCGCGGACCGTGGAGCGGGTCAGACCGGCGTAGCCGCGGTGGTCGAGCAGCGCGGAGACCTGGTTGCGGGAGAGGGGGTTGAGGCGTACGGCGACGGTGTCCGGCGGGGACGCGCTCAGGTGGCGGTCGTACTCCTGGCCCTCGGTCCGCACCGCGCACAGCAGTTGCACGGGGGTGTCGCCGAGGCGCCGGGCGGCGAAGCCGAGCAGCTCGGAGCTGGCCGGATCCAGCCACTGCAGATCGTCCGCGACGATCAGTACGGTGCCCTCGGCGGCGAGCGCGCGCAGCGCCGACAGCACGGCCAGGCGCAGCGCGAGACCGTCGCGTTGCAGGCTGGACTCGCCGCGACCGGTGAGTGCCGACTCCAGGGCGGTGCGCTGGGCGGCGGGCAGCCGGCCCGAGACCTGGTCGAGGACCAGGCCCAGGAGGTCGGCGAGCGCGAGGAAGGGAAGGTGTGATTCGGACTCGGTCGCCGAGCACCGCAACACGGTGCGGGCGGCGCCGGCGTATTCGGCCGCCAAAGCCCGCAGGACGGTCGATTTCCCTATTCCCGCGGGGCCGTGCAGGAGCACGCTGCCGCCCGAGGCGAGTTGCTCACGCGCGGCGCCGATCGGCTCGTCCCGGCCGATGACCAGGTCGGGGCGGCATCTCGCAGGCTCCTGGAAGTCCCGTCGCACGGTCACCGCTCCCCTCGTGTGTCGTGTCCGGGCCAAATTCTAGGCAACGAACCTTGAAATTCGGACGTACGGAGTGGTGAGGGAAATAACAGCGGCGCTGCACAGAGGAATTCAGAGCGCTGGAGACTGAATAGAAAGCCTTCCTTACGGCTACGGCAGCAGCCCTGACCGACGGGCCGTCGCCACCGCCGCACCGCGCGTGTGGGCGCCCAACTTGCGCATCGCCGACCGCAGATAGCCCTTGACCGTCTCCGGCCGCAGCCCCAGCCTCTCCGCCACCGCCGCATTGGTCGCGCCCTCCGCCACACAGGCCAGGACGTCCAGCTCGCGCGGCGCCAGGCTCGCCCCCTCGGCCGGCTGCGGCCCGGACAGCAGCCCGCACGCGGCGAGCAGCTCCGACCGCAGCGCCGGATCCGTGATCCGCGGCGCGAGGGCGCGCAGCGCCGTGTGCGCCTCGCGCACCTGTTCCCAGGCCGTGCCCGCGGCCGGATCGGCGACGGGTTCCGGCCGGGCCGCCGTCAGCAGGCCCCGCGCCTCGTCCCGTACGACGAGCACCTGCTCCACGTCTCGCGCGGCCGCCATCGCCGCGCTCAGCGTGCGGTCGCCGAGCGGCTGCGCGGTGCGCAGCGCGCCGTACAGCACGCCCCGCACCCGGCGTCGCACCACCACCGGCACCGCGAGCACCGAGCGGATGCCCTCCGCCGCCACCGGCGCGTCGTACTCGTGACTGATCTGCCGTGACGAGGAGTAGTCCGTCACCGCGCACGGCCGGGCCAGCGCCACCGCCTTGCCGCCGAGACCGTTGCCCGAGGTCACCGCGAGCGAGCGCAGGGACAGGGTGTTCGTGCCGCTCAGCTCACTGATCCGGATCTGCGGTCGGCCGGAGTCGACCAGGCCGCCGAAGGCGACCGGGAGCCCGGTGGTGCGCCGCAGCCGGACCAGCGCGCCCCGTATCTCCACCGCGCCCGCGGTGTCTGCTGCCACCTGTTCGCCCTTCATCGTGGCTTTTGTGCGATCCACACCCCCGTTCGGGGGTAGTGAGACCTCCGTCACGGATTACACGATGCCAGAGAGCCGCCCGGCAATGGTCCGTTAACGAGGAGGACAGATGACGACGGCTACGGAGCTCTTCAGGGGTGCGCGGGACTTCCTGCTGGAGCACCGCGAGGACTACACCACGGCCTACGAGGGCTTCGCCTGGCCCCGCCCGGAGCACTTCAACTGGGCCCTGGACTGGTTCGACGTCATCGCGGACGGCAACGACCGCACCGCCCTGCACATCGTCGAGGAGGACGGCGGCGAGATGCGGATCTCCTTCGCGGAGATGGCCGAGCGCTCCGACCGGGCCGCGAACTGGCTGCGGGCGCAGGGCGTCGCCGCCGAGGACCGGATCCTGGTCATGCTCGGCAACCAGGCCGAGCTGTGGGAGACCGCGCTGGCCGCGATGAAGCTGCGCGCCGTCGTCATCCCGGCCACCCCGCTGCTCGGCCCCGCCGACCTGCGGGACCGCGTCGAGCGCGGCCGGGTCCGGCACGTGCTGACCCGCGCGGCCGACACCGGCAAGTTCGACGAGGTGCCCGGCCGCTACACGCGCATCGCCGTCGGCGGCGCGCCCGAGGGCTGGCTGTCGTACGAGGACGCGTACGCCGCCCCCGCCGACTTCTCGCCGGACGGCGAGACCCTGGCCGACGACCCGCTGATGCTCTACTTCACCTCGGGCACCACCGCCCGCCCCAAGCTGGTCGAGCACACTCACACCTCGTACCCCATCGGGCACCTGGCCACCATGTACTGGATCGGTCTCAAGCCCGGTGACGTGCACCTCAACATCTCCTCGCCCGGCTGGGCCAAGCACGCCTGGTCCAACCTGTTCGCCCCGTGGAACGCGGAGGCGACCGTCTTCATCCACAACTACACGCGCTTCGACGCGGCCCGGCTGATGGCCGAGATGGACCGGGCAGGGGTTACCTCCTTCTGCGCGCCGCCGACCGTGTGGCGCATGCTCATCCAGGCCGACCTGACCCAGCTGCGCACCCCGCCCCGCGAGGTCGTCGCCGCCGGTGAGCCGCTCAACCCCGAGGTCATCGAGCAGGTCCGGCGGGCCTGGAGCGTCACGATCCGGGACGGATTCGGACAGACCGAGACCGCCGTGCAGGTCAGCAACAGCCCCGGGCAGCGGCTGAAGACCGGTTCGATGGGCCGGCCGAGCCCCGGCTACCGCGTCGAACTGCTCGACCCGGTGTCGGGTGCCCCCGGCGCCGACGAGGGCGAGATCGCGCTCGATCTGTCCGCGCGGCCGGTCGGCCTGATGGCCGGCTACCACGGCGACGCGGACCGTACGGCGGAGGCGATGGCGGGCGGCTACTACCGCACCGGCGACATCGGCTCCCGCGACGCCGACGGCTACATCACCTACGTCGGCCGCGCCGACGACGTCTTCAAGGCCTCCGACTACAAGATCAGCCCCTTCGAGCTGGAGAGCGCCCTGCTGGAGCACGAGGCGGTGGCCGAGGCGGCCGTCGTGCCCGCGCCGGACGAGCTGCGGCTCGCCGTGCCCAAGGCGTACGTCGTCCTCGCCGAGGGCTGGGAGCCCGGACCCGACACCGCCAAGGTGCTCTTCGAACACTCCCGGGAGGTCCTCGCCCCCTACAAGCGCGTCCGCCGCCTGGAGTTCGGCGAGCTGCCCAAGACCGTATCCGGCAAGATCCGCCGGATCGAGCTGCGCGAGGCCACGGCCGCGGGCTCGGGGAACGAGTACCGCGAGGAGGACTTCCGGTGACCGCGACGAGAGAGCTGTCGTACACGCACGGGACGAGCGCGACCGTGCTGCTCGGCGACACCATCGGGGCCAACCTGGACCGGGCGGTCGCGGCCTGGCCCGACCGGGAGGCGCTCGTCGACGTGCCGTCCGGGCGGCGCTGGACGTACGCCGAGTTCTCCGCCGACGTGGACCGGCTGGCGTACGCGCTGCTGGCGAGCGGCATCGCCAAGGGCGACCGGGTCGGCGTCTGGGCGGTCAACTGCGCCGAGTGGGTGCTCGTCCAGTACGCCACCGCCCGCATCGGCGCGATCATGGTCAACATCAACCCCGCCTACCGCACGCACGAGGTCGAGTACGTCCTCAACCAGGCGGGGATCTCGCTGCTGTTCGCCTCCCTCACCCACAGGACCAGCGACTACCGGGCGATGGTCGAGGAAGTCCGGGGCGGCTGCCCGCAGCTACGGGAGGCCGTGTACATCGGCGACCCGAGCTGGGAGGCGTTCACCGGGCGCGGGACGCCCGAGCGGCGCGCGGAACTGCTCGCGCGGGGCGCCGAGCTGTCCTGCGACGACCCCATCAACATCCAGTACACGTCGGGGACGACGGGCTTCCCGAAGGGGGCCACCCTCTCCCACCACAACATCCTCAACAACGGGTACTTCGTGGGCGAGTCGATCGCCTACGGCGAGCGGGACCGGATCTGCATCCCGGTGCCGTTCTACCACTGCTTCGGCATGGTCATGGGAAACCTGGCGGCCACCTCCCACGGCGCCTGCATGGTGATCCCGGCCCCGTCCTTCGACCCGAAGGCCACGCTGGAGGCGGTGCAGCGGGAGCGGTGCACCTCGCTGTACGGCGTCCCGACCATGTTCATCGCGGAGCTGAACCTCCCCGACTTCGCGACGTACGACCTCACCACGCTGCGCACCGGCATCATGGCGGGCTCGCCCTGCCCCATCGAGGTGATGAAGCGGGTGGTGGCAGAGATGCACATGGAGGAGGTCTCCATCTGCTACGGCATGACGGAGACGTCCCCGGTCTCCCTGCAGACGCGGATCGACGACGACCTGGAGCATCGCACCGGCACCGTCGGCCGTGTCCTGCCGCACCTGGAGGTCAAGGTCGTCGACCCCGCGACCGGAGTCACCCAACCGCGCGGCACGGCGGGCGAGTTGTGCACCCGCGGCTACAGCGTGATGCTCGGCTACTGGAACGAGCCCGACAAGACCGCCGAGGCCGTCGACGCGGGGCGCTGGATGCACACCGGGGACCTCGCGATGATGCGGGAGGACGGGTACGTCGAGATCGTCGGCCGGATCAAGGACATGATCATCCGGGGCGGCGAGAACATCTACCCGCGCGAGATCGAGGAGTTCCTCTACGCCCACCCGAAGATCAGGGACGTCCAGGTCGTCGGCGTACCGCACCAGACGTACGGCGAGGAGGTCCTCGCCTGTGTCATCCCGCACGACGCGGCCGACCCGCTGACGCTGGACGAACTGCGCGCCTACTGCACCGGCCGCCTGGCCCACTACAAGGTCCCGAGCCGACTGCAGATCCTCGACGCCTTCCCGATGACGGTGTCGGGCAAGGTGCGCAAGGTGGAACTGCGGGAGCGCTACAGCATCTAGCGGTCCTGGCGCGGGCCCCGGGCCCCCGTGGCGTTCAGGTCGTCGGCGAGGGTGTTGACGGGCTGCGGGGTGCCCGTGAGGTCCAGGACGAACAGGGGGATGCGCAGCAGGTCGGCGCGGGCGCGGGCGTCGGCGGTGTATCCGGCGAGGGAGAAGTAGACGCAGTCCGACGACTCGGCCATCGCCGTCAGCCACAGGCACTCCACGTCGCGCAGTGAGGCCGGGCGGATCGTGGGGTCCACCTGGGCCAGGATCCCGCGCGCGGCGAGGCCGATGCCGGACGGCGGCCGCTGGTCGGCCCGGCGGATGCCCGCGTAGCCGAGCCAGCGCAGATAGAGCGCGGCGGCGGTGACCGCGTCCCGGGCGGTACGGATGGTTATCGGGTGAAAGACGGCCCGCCGACGCCCGGGAGCGGCGGCCGACGCGGGGCCGGTGTCCCGGTCGGCGGGCGAGGTGTGCGGCTCGGTGTCCCCGTCCGCCGGCGAGGTGCCCGGGCCGGTGCCGCCGTCCGTCCCCAGGACCGGAATCCGCAGGAGCGTGCCGCAGTCGCAGCCCAGTTCCGGCTGGGGCCATTCGTCCCGGCGGCCGCAGGAGCGGCAGCGCACCGTGACCCAGTCCTGGTCCCAGACGCGATGGGTGACGGCCGTCGGCGGCGCCCTGTGGTCGAGCGGTGGCGCCACGGGCGCGCCGCACGCGCAGGGATACGACGGCGCGATGTAGACGTGCTCGCGCCGACAGGCCGGACAGCGCACCGGCACGCACTCGGACATGGCCCACCCCAGGGCTTCGCGTCGGGACAGCGGTCCCATCGTGCTCCTGCCGGACCCCTCTTGTCCCTGTCTTGTCGAGGCCCGCCGAAGTCCGGCCGAGTCCAGCCGACTCTTGACGCCCCCCGGGCACCCCCCTACATTGATTCCAGATAGTAGAAGTTACTTTCCGCAATACGGAAGTACTCGCCGCGGGGCGCGACGGGAGTACGCATCCGACAGCCGAAGCAGGAGTACTCGATGGCTCGTATGACCGCCGCCCGCGCGGCAGTTGAGATCCTCAGGCGCGAGGGCGTCAGCAACGCGTTCGGTGTGCCGGGCGCGGCGATCAACCCCTTCTACGCGGCGCTCAAGGCGTCCGGCGGCATCCACCACACCCTCGCCCGCCATGTCGAGGGCGCCTCGCACATGGCCGAGGGCTACACGCGCACCCACCCGGGCAACATCGGCGTCTGCATCGGCACCTCCGGCCCCGCCGGCACCGACATGATCACCGGCCTGTACTCGGCCATCGGCGACTCGATCCCCATCCTGTGCATCACCGGCCAGGCCCCGACCGCGGTGATCCACAAAGAGGACTTCCAGGCCGTCGACATCGCCTCCATCGCCAAGCCGGTGACGAAGATGGCGGTCACCGTCCTGGAGGCCGCCCAGGTCCCCGGCGTCTTCCAGCAGGCCTTCCACCTGATGCGCTCCGGCCGCCCCGGCCCGGTCCTCATCGACCTGCCGATCGACGTCCAGCTCACCGAGATCGAGTTCGACCCGGAGACGTACGAGCCGCTCCCGGTCTACAAGCCGGCCGCGAGCCGCGCGCAGATCGCGAAGGCGCTGCGGATGCTCAACGAGTCCGAGCGCCCGCTGATCGTCGCCGGCGGCGGGGTCATCAACGCCGACGCCGCGGAACTCCTCGTCGAGTTCGCCGAGTTGACCGGCACCCCGGTGGTCCCGACCCTGATGGGCCGGGGCGTCCTGCCCGACGACCACGAGCTGAACGCCGGCATGGTCGGCCTGCAGACCTCGCACCGCTACGGCAACGCGACCTTCCTGGAGTCCGACTTCGTCCTCGGCATCGGCAACCGCTGGGCCAACCGCCACACCGGCAAGCTGGACGTGTACACGGCCGGCCGGACCTTCGTCCACGTCGACATCGAGCCCACTCAGATCGGCAAGATCTTCGCGCCGGACTACGGCATCGCCTCCGACGCCAGGGCGGCCCTGGAACTGTTCGTCGAGGCGGCACGGGAGCTGAAGGCCGCGGGCGGGCTGCCCGACCGCTCCGCATGGGCCGCCGCGGCGCAGGAGAAGAAGGCGACGCTCCAGCGCCGTACGCACTTCGACGACATCCCGATCAAACCGCAGCGCGTCTACGAGGAGATGAACAAGGCCTTCGGGCCCGAGACCCGGTACGTCTCCACCATCGGCCTCTCGCAGATCGCCGGCGCCCAGATGCTGCACGTCTTCAAGCCCCGGCACTGGATCAACTGCGGCCAGGCGGGACCGCTGGGCTGGACGATCCCGGCCGCGCTCGGCGTCGCCAAGGCGGACCCGCAGGCGCAGGTCGTCGCCCTCTCCGGCGACTACGACTTCCAGTTCATGATCGAGGAACTGGCGGTCGGCGCGCAGCACAAGATCCCCTACGTCCACGTCCTCGTCAACAACTCCTACCTGGGCCTGATCCGCCAGGCGCAGCGGGCGTTCGACATCGACTTCCAGGTCAAGCTGGAGTTCGAGAACATCAACTCGCCGGAGCTCGGGGTCTACGGCGTCGACCACGTCAAGGTCGCCGAGGGCCTGGGCTGCAAGGCGATCCGGGTCACCGACCCGAACGAACTGGGCGCCGCCTTCGAGCAGGCCAAGAAGCTCGCCGCCCAGTTCCAGGTCCCGGTCGTCGTCGAGGCGATCCTGGAGCGGGTCACCAACATCTCGATGTCGACCACCAACGACATCTCCAACGTGGTCGAGTTCGAGGAACTGGCCTCCGAGCCCGGCCACGCGCCGACATCGATCAAGACACTGAAAGTGTGACCGCCTGAGCGCTTGACCGCTTGAGCGCCTGACAGTCCGATCCGGCCGGTGTGCGGCGAGGGGCGGTCCAGCCCGGGGGAGATGGACCGCCCCTCTCGCTTGTCCGGGACGGGGTCTTGCCCGGGGTGGCTCCGTGCGTGGCCCCCTTTGCCTCGTCCGGCGGCTCCGGCATGCTCGGGGCCATGCGGATGACGGTTGCCACGGCGCTCGGTGATGTCGCGGTGCGCTGCGCCGGGCCGGCGGGGGCGCCCGGGTTGTTGCTGCTGCACGCCAACCCCGGTGACGGGCGGGACTACGACGCGGTGCTGCCCGCGCTCGCCGATCACCACCGTACCTATGTGGTCGACTGGCCCGGATACGGCGACTCGACCGTCTCCGATCCCGAGCTGGTGACCCCGGAGGGGCTGGTGGAGGTGGCCGGGCGGGTGCTGGGCGCGCTGGAGGGGGAGGGCGCGGTCACCGTCGTCGGCAACAGCGTGGGCGGGTACGTTGCCTGCCGGCTCGCCGAGGGGCCGTACGCGGAGCGGGTCGCCGGGCTGGTGCTGGTCGATCCGGCCGGGTTCAGCGCGAGCAACACCCTCACCCGCTGGTTCTGCCGCGAGGTGATGGGGCGCCCGGCGGTGGCCCGGCGGCTCGTCGTCCCGCTGGCCCGCGCCTATCTGGGCGCGCTGCGGACACCGAGTGCCCGCGCCACCTACCGGCTGGTGCGCCGGCTGCCCGGCGAGCGGGACCGGCTGGCGGTGCACTGCGCGCTGTGGCGGGGGTTCGCGGAACCCGGGTTCGGGCCGGCCGATCCGGCCGCCATCGACGTACCCGTGCTGCTGATGTGGGGGCGGCGCGACCCGGTCGTCCCCGCCTTCCTGGACGGCCGACGGGCCCGGCGCGCGCTGCCCCGGCACACGGTGAGCGTGCTGCTGCCGACGGCCCACGAGCCGTACAACGAGCGGCCGGACCTGTTCCTGCGGCACACGCTCGCGTTCCTGAAGGACCCGCGGACCTTCACACCGACCCGCAGCTGAAGCCTCCGCCGCCGCCCGAGCCTTCGGAGGACCCGCGCAGCACGCGCTCCGTGCTCCCGCCACGTCCGATCAGGCCCGCTTCCCCGGCGAAGCGCGGCGCGAGGGCGGTCAGGGCCCGGTCGCCGTGGAGGGCGACCAGGAGCAGGGTGTCCCGCGCCGACAGGCCGGACCGGCGGGCGGGCAGCGGGTGCCGGGCGCGCAGTTCCTTCAGGGTGCGGCGGGCGGCGCCGGTGCGGCCGGGCGGGAAGGTGCGGAGCAGACCGGCCGCCGTGAGGTCGTCGACCAGCCGGGCGAGCGCGGTGCGTACGCCCTGCCGGCCGAGCAACTGCCGCATGCCGGCGGGCCGGTAGAGGGCGGAGTGCACGGCCCGGGCCAGGGGCGGAAGGTTGTCGTCGTCGACCGGGCCCGTGGTGCGCATCGTGCCCCCGCGGCCCGCGCCGACGGCACCGCGCAGATGCAGATCGAGGACGGCGACGGTCACGGCGGCTCGGGGGCCGCCCCGGATCCGTGCGATCTCGTGCGGCTCCGGCTCCGTCTCCGGCCGGAACGCCGCCCCGTCGCTCGTGCTCATGACGCACCACCCCCACCCCTGGCGTGGGCCCGCCGCCCCCATGCCGACGGGCTCCGCGTGACCGGAATGTGCCCGCTGGACGGGGTGGTCGAAGCCTCCGCGGCCGTGTTTCAGAGGTTGATTTGAGGGTGGGGCTCCGTCGGCTCGTGCGTCGCGCACGGCCGGCCTGCGTGGCCTGCTCCTACACCTCGTCCTCGGACAGCCCCGGCCAGTCGTCCGGGCCGCCGCCCTGCCATTCGATGAGGTCGCTCTCCTCGACCTCGACGCGGTCCAGGTCCGCCATGCGCAGGATCTCGACGACGTCGTCCAGATGGGAGGCGATGCCGAGGGTCACGTCGCCCTCGGTGACCCGCCGGGAGCCGTCCAGGGCCGGGGCGTGCACCACGATGTGCGGATACCGCGTGGGTGGATGTGTCATGCCTCAAGGCTCCTGCGGACGGTGCGGATCCGCACCCCCAGGGAGCCTTGGCCGTCCGACGGCGCGAGGCTGGGCGCGACAGGACGTTCGCGCCGCCGGACGGGGTCTGTGAAAGGTGTGGCCGGGACCGCGGCGGATGCGACGGACCAAGGCGCCCTCCCCTCTGGTCGAGGAGGGTGCCCGGGTCCTTCACCACCGCACTGGCTCGCACGCCGCCGCGGTCCTCGCCCTGCCCGTACCGTGTCCGGGTCCGTGGTGGCCACCCCTCATCCGGGCCGCCCGGTCGGACGCGATACGGGAGCTCAGTCCTCGCGCAGGGCGCGGACCGCTTCCTCCACCCGCTTGCGGTACTCCGGGTCGGCGGCGTGGAAGTGCGCGAGGTTCTTCTCGATCACGTCGTCGCGGGAGACCTGCGCGAGGCCGCCGGCGATGTTCGCGACGAGACGGGACCGCTCCTGCGCGGACATCAGGCGGTACAGCTCGCCCGCCTGGTAGAAGTCGTCGTCCTTGGTGTGCTGCGGGGTCTCGTGGGTGCCGGTGTGGCCCGAGACCGCGAGCGGGGCCGACAGCGGGCGGCCGGTCTGCGCCGGGCCGTCGTACGAGTTCGGCTCGTAGTTCTTGGCGTGGCGGCCCTGGGAGTTGGACGCCATGAAGCCGTCGCGGCCGTAGTTGTTCGCGACCGTGGCCCTCGGGGCGTTGACGGCCAGCTGGGTGTGGTTGACGCCCAGGCGGTAGCGGTGCGCGTCCGCGTAGGCGAACAGGCGGCCCTGGAGCATCTTGTCGGGGGAGGGGCCGATGCCCGGAACGAAGTTGTTCGGGGAGAACGCGGCCTGCTCGACCTCGGCGAAGACGTTGTCCGGGTTGCGGTCGAGGACCAGTCGGCCCACGCGGCGCAGCGGGTGGTCCTTGTGCGGCCAGACCTTGGTCAGGTCGAACGGGTTGAAGCGGTAGTCCGCCGCCTCGGCCGCCGGCATGATCTGGACGTACAGCGTCCAGGACGGGTTCACGCCCCGCTCGATCGCCTGGAGCAGGTCCGTCTGGTGCGAGGCGGGGTCCTTGCCCGCGAGCTCGGCGGCCTGCTCGGAGGACAGGGAGCGGATGCCCTGGTTCGTCTTGAAGTGGTACTTGACGAAGAAGGCCTCGCCCTCGGCGTTCGTCCACTGGTAGGTGTGCGAGCCGTAGCCGTTCATGTGGCGGTACGACGCCGGGATGCCGCGGTCGCCCATCAGCCAGGTCACCTGGTGCGTGGCCTCGGGGGCGTGCGCCCAGAAGTCCCAGACGTTGTCGGGCTCCTGGCGGCCGGTGAACGGGTCGCGCTTCTGCGAGTGGATGAAGTCCGGGAACTTGATCGGGTCCTTGATGAAGAAGACCGGGGTGTTGTTCCCGACGAGGTCGTAATTGCCCTCTTCCGTATAGAACTTGACCGCGAAGCCGCGGGGGTCGCGCACCGCGTCCGCGCCGCCCAGGCTGTCCGCCACGGTCGAGAAGCGCAGGAACACCTCGGTGCGCCTGCCGATCGTGCTCAGGAAGTCGGCGTACGTGAAGCCGGTGACGTCGTCGGTCACCTCGAAGTAGCCGTACGCGCCGGAGCCGCGGGCGTGCACCACGCGCTCCGGGATGCGCTCGCGGTTGAAGCGCGCCAGTTTCTCCAGGAGGTGCTGGTCCTGGAGCAGGAGGGGGCCGCCGATGCCGGCGGAGGCGGAGTTCTGGTTGTCTGCGACCGGGGCGCCGGACTCCGTGGTGAGAGTTCGCGCCGTGAGCACGCGCTTCGACATCGTGGACCTTCCGTACGAGAGGGCAGCGGGGTCTTCGGAATGGGACTTCCGCTTTGTGGAGCTTCCGCTGGCTGGAGCCTAGGTTTGGGGCGAAGGGGACGTCAACAGTTTGTTGAACGAGATTCCGGGCGGCGCCGACGCCTGGGCGCGACAGGACAGTTGTCGGCGGCGGCACCGCCCGGAAGCTGTGGGGTCGGCTCAGACCTGGGCGCCGGAGAGGCGCTCCACGGCCCGCAGCAGGGCCGAGTGGTCCAGGCCGCCGTCGCCCTGGGCGCGCAGGCTCGCCACCAGCTGGGCGACCACGGCGCCGACCGGCAGGGCCGCGCCGACGCCTCGGGCGGCGTCCGTGACGATGCCCATGTCCTTGTGGTGCAGGTCGATCCGGAAGCCCGGCTTGAAGTCGCGGTTCAGGAAGTTGTCCTTCTTGCGCGTCAGCACGGTCGAGCCGGCCAGGCCCCCGCCCAGGACCTCCAGCGCCGCCCTGAGGTCCACGCCCGACTTCTCCAGGAAGACCACGGCCTCGGCGCAGGCCTGGATGTTCACGGCCACGATCAGCTGGTTGGCGGCCTTCACCGTCTGACCCGAGCCGTGCGGACCGCACAGCACGATGGTCTTGCCGAGCGCCTCGAAGATCGGCTCGGCCTCGTCGAAGTCGGCCTGGCCGCCGCCGACCATGATCGACAGTACGGCCTCGACGGCGCCGGCCTCGCCGCCGGACACCGGGGCGTCCAGGACCCGGATGCCCTTGTCCGCGGCCGCCCTCGCCAGGTCGACCGAGGTCTGCGGGGTGATCGAGGACATGTCGATCAGCAGGGCGCCGGACCGCGCGTTCTCCAGGATCCCGCCGGGGCCGTAGGCGATGGCCTCGACCTGCGGGGAGGCGGGCACCATCATGATGATCACGTCGGCGTCCCGCACGGCCTCTGCGATCGAGCCGGCCGCGGTGCCGCCGGCGGCCGTCAGGCGGTCCAGCTTGTCCTGCTCCAGGGTGTAGCCGGTGACCTCGTAACCCGCCTTGATCAGGTTCTCGGACATGGGGGAGCCCATGATGCCGAGACCTATCCAGGCGATCTTGGGGAGGTTGCTCATCTCGGGGTGCCTCTCGTGCGAGTGGTGGGTCAGCGGGCGGCGCGGGCTTCGCGGGGCAGCCAGTCGAAGGCCTCCGCGCTCGGGCGGTCGCCCGGCTTGTACTCCAGGCCCACCCAGCCGTCGTATCCGTTCTTCGTCAGCAGGCCGAGCAGGTCGCCCAGCGGGAGCGAACCGGTGCCCGGGGCGCCCCGGCCGGGGTTGTCGGCGATCTGCACGTGGCCGGTCTTCGGGGTGAAGCGCTCGATGGCCGCCGGCAGGTCCTCGCCGTTCATGGAGAGGTGGTAGAGGTCCATGAGGAAGCGGGCGTTGCCGAGGCCGGACGCCTCGTCGACCCGGTCCACGACCTCGACCGCGGCGGGGGCGCTCACCAGCGGGTACAGCGGTGACTCCGGCCGGTTCAGCGCCTCGATCAGCAGGATCGCGCCGATCCGGTCGGCGGCCCGGGCCGCGAGGACCAGGTTCTCCAGGGCGAGCGCGTCCTGTTCGGCCGGGTCGACGCCCTCGACGCGGTTGCCGTACAGCGCGTTGAGCGCCGTGCAGCCCAGGGACCCGGCGAAGTCCGCGGCCACGTCGACGTTGGCGCGGAACCGCTCCGACTCCTCGCCCGGGATCGACAGGGCGCCCCGGTCCGGGCCCGGGAGCCGTCCGGCGTAGAAGTTCAGGCCCGTGAGCCGTACGCCCGCGTCGTCGATCGCCTTCTTGAGGGCGTCGAGCTCCGAGCGCTCGGGCGTGGGCGAGTCGATCCAGGGCCACCACAGCTCGACCGCGGTGAAGCCGGCCGCGGCGGCGGCCGCGGGGCGCTCCAGGAGCGGGAGTTCCGTGAAGAGGATCGACAGGTTGACGTTGAAGCGCTGGTCTGCGAATCCCATCGGGGCCGCGCTCCCTTCCGTTCTTCGATTTCCGTATTATGGAAGTTTGTTTCTGCTTAATGGAAGATTGCAGGCCTGGCCGGGGGCTTGTCAAGAGGGCACGGAGCAAACGGCGCGGCCGCGGACAGCACGCCGCCCCGTTCCCGGCGGACGCGGGAACGGGGCGGCGGGGATACGTCTGTGCAGGTGAACGCCGGTGTCGTGGTGGCGACGGGTGGCTGTGCCGCGCGGCGGCGGGCGCCTACGCCGCGAGGAAGCGCGTGATGCGAAGCCGCATCCCCGCGCTGCCCAGCCCGTGGGCGATGGCGTGCTGGCGCGGGGTGCCGTAGCCGCGCACCTCGTCCCGGGCCACCCCCAGGGACAGCAGCCGGTGCGGCCGGTCGACGAGCGCCTCGGCCACCTCCGCGGCCGAGGTGCCCGCCAGGTACGGCTCGGCCAGTACGACGTTCGCCTCCGGCTGGTCGGCGAGCACCGCGCGCAGGGTCGCGGCGTCGAAGGGGCGCACGGTCGCGGCGTACAGGACCGTCACGTCCAGGCCCTCGGTGGCCGCGAGGACGGAGTCGGCGAGCGGGCCCACCGCGAGCACCGTGGCCGCGCCGCCCCGGCGCAGCACGTGAAAGCCCGGCCGGCCGCCCGGAGCCAGGGGGCGCGCGTTGGACTGGTTGGACAGGCGCAGGTAGACCGGGTCGTCGCCGCGGACCGCGGTGCGCAGCTGGGCCTCGGCCTCGTCGGGGTGGCCCGGCACATGGATGGTCCACCCCGGCAGCGTGGACAGCAGGGCGACATCACCGGGGGACTGGTGGGTGCGTCCGCCGCCCGCGATGTCGTACGAGGCACCCGCGCTCACCAGGATCGCGCCGACGCCCTGATGGTTGAGGTCCAGCTTGATCTGCTCGAAGGGCCGCTCGATCAGGAACGGCGCGAAGCTGTGCGCGATCGGGCGCATGCCGGCCAGCGCGAGCCCGCCCGCCACGCCGATCAGCAGCTGCTCCCTGATGCCCAGGTTGATCACCCGGTCCGGGTGCGCGGCCCGCGCCTCGTCGAAGAGCCGGGCGCTCAGGTCGGCGGTCACCACCGACAGCCGCTCATGGCTGCCGAGCAGGTCGGTGGTGACCTCGGCGAAGCGCTCGCGCATGGCTCCGGGCATGGGGTCCTCCGTATCGGGACCGACCCAAGTCGGCCGGGGGCGACCTGAGTTGGGCGGGTCGACGGTTCAGTGGTGGTCGAACGGTTCGTCCACGTCGGCGACGACCACCGTCGGCCGCCCGGACTCCGGCGCGTTCATGGCAGCGGCCAGCGCGGCGTGATCGTGGCCGTCGACCCGCGCGGTGGCCCAGCCCTCGACGGCGAAGCGGGCCTCCAGACCGCCCGGCCAGCCCTGGGTCGCCGAGTGGTTGTCGATCACCACGACGCGCAGCCGGTCCAGGCCGGCCCGCGCCGCGTAGGCGATCGCCTCGTGGTTGGAGCCCTCGTCCAGCTCGCCGTCGCCCAGGAGCACCCAGACCCGCGGCTCGTCCAGGCCCCGGGCGCGCAGGCCGAGGGCGGTGCCGACGGCGAGCGGCAGCCCGTGGCCGAGCGAGCCGCTGGAGATCTCCACGCCGGGCACCAGCATCCGGTCGGGGTGGTGGCCCAGGCGCGAGCGGAAGGAGCCGAAGGTGTCCAGCTCGTCGGGGTCGAGGAAGCCCTTGGCGGCCAGCACCGCGTAGTACGCCATCGGGCCGTGGCCCTTGGAGAGGTAGAACCGGTCGCGGTCCTCGGCCAGGTCGGGTGTCACCCGCAGCACCCGGTCGTAGAGCACCCACAGCACGTCGAGCGTCGAACTCGCGGCCAGGGCGTGCTTCTCGTCCCCGGTCATGCGCGCCATCAGGGCGGGCAGGTCCGCGAAGCGGTACGGGGCGCGCACCGGGCGCGTGGCGGTCGTCATGACGGGGCTCCCGGCGGTCAGGCGGCTTCGGCGAGCGCGGTGGACGGTGCGGCGGAGTCGGACCCGGACCCGGCTTCCGACTCGGGCCCGGATCCGGGCCCGGACTCGGCGGGCCGCGGCCGGTGCCGTTCGGCGTCCCGGGCGAGCGGCACGACCGCCGCGGCGCACACCAGCACCGCGCCCGCCACCGCGGCCCAGCCCCAGCCGCCCCAGGACATCGTGGCGGCCGCCACCACGCCCGGCCCCAGCACGCTCTGGAGGATCATGTGCAGATGGAAGGTCCCGAGGTACTCGCCCTGGGCCTCCTCGGGGGCCAGACCGTGCGCCAACCCCCAGCCGGAGGCGGCCTGTTGCAGCTCCGCGACGGTCAGCAGCAGCATGGCGACGCCCAGCGCCACCGACGCGGTGACGGCGCCGCCGACCGTCGCGGCGGCCGCGACGGCGCAGGCCGCGGCCAGCCACAGTCCGGAGCGCCGGGCCAGCCGCGCGGCCCCGGCCACCGTGTCCGCGCCCCGGCTCGCCGCCACCTGGAACGCGATGACGAAGACCGTGTTGGCGATCATCAGCAGCGGGATCAGCCCGTGCGGCGCGTCCGTGCGCTCCACCGTCCACAGCGGCAGGACCACCAGGATGATCGACGCGTGCAGCGCGAGCGGCGCGGACAGCGCCGTGACCCCGACGAACCGCAGGTCCCGCAGGGCGCCGAAGCGCCGGGTCCGGCCGGCCGCCGCCGACCGCCGCCCAGGGGGCAGCCGCGCCACGAGCAGGGCGGCGCCCAGCCACAGCACGCTGCTCGCCCACGGCAGGGCGCGGACGAAGAAGCCGCCGCCGAACAGCGCGAGCGCCGCCACGCCGCTGCCCACGCTGAACCCGATGTTGAACATGGTGCGCAGGATCGCCCGCACCTGGACCCGTTCCTCCGGTTCGACCACCGCCGAGACGAAGGCGCCGAAGCTCGGCCCGACGCCGTACTCCACGAAGCCGATGGAGACGATGAGCGCGTAGAACGCCGTCGTCGAGTGCACCGTGGGATACAGCGCGAAGCCCACCGCCTGCAGCACGAAGACCACCGCGAGCATGCGCCGGGCGCCCACCCGGTCGGCCAGCATGCCCAGCAGCAGGGAGGCCACGAAACCCGACAGCGCCGCCGCCGAACTCCCCAGCGCCACCTGCCCGGCCGACAGCCCGGTCACCGTGGTGAAGTACACGACGCTGCCGCTGAGGAAGACGCCGCGCCCCACCGCGTACGCGAGGTTGACGGCGGACAGCAGCCGCTGCGGACCCGGCCGTGGGATCAGCGCGTCCCTGGCGTGCTGCAGTGCGGGCATCTCACCACGCTCCTTCGGCTCCGATTCGCTGGAGACCGTACGAGGACCGGAAACAGCCGTGGCGGAAAGGGACTTGAGAGCCGCTGGAGACGCGGACGGGCACGCCGTCGAGGCCCGCCGGACCCGCCTCCGACCGTGCGGGAAACGCTCCTACCCTTGCGGGCCATGAGGCATCGGAGACTGGGCAGGACCGGGCTGCGGGTCAGCGAGATCACCTTCGGCAACTGGATCAACGTCACGGAGGGTTCGGCCGAAGAGGTCGCGCGCACGGCGCTCGAAGCGGGCATCACCACCTTCGACACCGCCGACGTCTACGCCGGGACGCTCGCCGAGACGATCCTGGGCCGCGTCCTCGCCGCGGCGCGGCGCGAGTCCGTGGTCATCAGCACCAAGGTGTGCGCGCCGGTCGGGCCCGGCCCCAACGACCGCGGCCTGTCCCGCAAGCACGTCATGGAGGCCGCCCACGGCTCCCTGCGCCGGCTCGGCACCGACTACATCGACCTGTACCAGGCCCACCGCTACGACGAGGACACCCCGCTGGAGGAGACCCTGCGGGCCTTCGACGACCTCGTACGCCAGGGCAAGGTCCTCTACGTCGGCGTCTCGGAGTGGACCGCGGACCAGATCTCCCGCGCCCTGAAGCTCGCCGGGGAGATGGGCCTCGACCGGATCGTCGCCAACCAGCCGCAGTACAACATGCTGTGGCGGGTCATCGAGGCCGAGATCGTCCCGCTGTGCGCCCGCGAGGGCATCGGCCAGCTCGTCTGGTCGCCGCTCGCCCAGGGGCTGCTGACCGGCAAGTACCGACCCGGAGCGGCGCCGCCGGCCGGCTCGCGCGCCCACGGCCCGGCCCGCTCGCAGTTCTCCGTCGGGGCGCTGACCGAGGACGTGCTCGCCCGGATCGCCCGGCTCGGCGCCGTCGCCGACGACCTGGGCGTCACCATGCCGCAGCTGGCGGTCGCCTGGGTGCTGCGCAACCCCGCCGTCTCCACCGCGATCGTCGGCGCCACCGAGCCCCGCCAGATCGTCGAGACCGCCGCGGCCTCGGAGACCGTCCTGGACGACGAAGCGGCGGCGCGCATCGACGAGATCCTCGAACCGATCGTCGAACGCGACCCGGCCCGGACCCCGGCGCATCCCACCGACTACCGCAAGTAGGGTGCCCGTCGGCTCGCACAGCGCATCGGTCCACCCCCGGCAAGGAGCACCGTCCCGTGACCTCCGCACCCACCTCCGTACGACTGGTCGAACCGGCCGACGCGTCCGCGCTCGCCGCCCATCTGGACCGTGACGCCGAGGAGTTGGCCCGCTGGCAGCCCGCCCGCCCGGACGGTTTCGCCACCGAGGCGCATCAGACGACGCGGATCGCGGCACTGCTGGCGGGCCATCGCGACGGAACCGGCTGGCCGGGCGTGGTACTGGCCGGCACCGAGGTGATCGGACAGGTCACGGTCGCCACCATCCTGCGCGGCCCGCTGCAGAAGGGGTTCCTCGGCTACTGGATCGCCGGCCCGCACCAGGGCCACGGCCACGCCCGCCGCGCGGTGGCGCTCACGCTACGGGTCATGGCCGAGGAACTGGGCCTGCACCGGGCCGAGGCGCACACCCGCACCGACAACCTGGCCTCGCACGCCGTGCTGCGGGCCAACGGGTTCACGTCCTGGGGCATCGCGCACCGGCACATTCGGCTCGGCGGCGTCTGGCACGACGAGATCTTCTGGGAACGCCACCTCACCGAGGAATGAGCTCCCGCGCGTCGGCGCCCGCCCCCAGCGCCGCCCGGACGGCCGCGAGGCCGTCCAGCCGCTTGCGGTCCCAGACGTCCCGCCGCTCGTCCGCCAGCTCGGGCTCCAGCACCTCGACCGACGCGTCCGCGAGTTCCGCCCGCCACCGCTTCAGCAGCAGGGAGGGACGCCGGTCACGGAAGTGCAGGGCGTGCGCCACCCGCAGCGCGGACTCCGCCCGGTCCGGTGTCAGCAGCCCCTCGCGGGTCCGGGCCGCCAGCAGCCAGCGGACGTTGACCAGCGGGATCGTCACCGGCTCGTAGCCCTCGGGGTCGTACAGCAGGGCCACGTCGCCGTCGGACTCGATCGCCCCCGACAGGTACTGCTCGTACACCCAGCCGCTGCCCGTCATGCCCAGCGTGCGGCACTCCACCGCGCGCAGCGCGCCCATCGACGACGCCCCGGCCAGCGGCTGTCCGGCGGCCAGGACGGCCCGGACCTCGGTGATGCTGACCGCCAGACTCTGCCCGAACTCCCCGTCCAGCATCACCACCGTGCGCCGCCCGGGGGAGTCGAGCAGCCCCAGCAGGTCGAGCCGCCGCACCGGCGGGCGCAGGTCGAGCGTCCGGCCCTGCCGCGCGGCGAGTTCGTCCAACTCCCGCAGATCGGCGGGGCGCAGGGACGGCCCCACGAAGACGACGACGTGCTCGGTGCCGGTGTCCTCCTCGCGCGCGGCGCCCGTGCCGCCCGCGCCCGCGGCGACGCCCGTGCCGCCCGTCGTGCCCGTGCTGTCCGTCGTGCTCGTGAAGCCGCTCATACCAGGCCCTTCGCCATTTTTGCCCGCACCATCTCCCGGTGCAGACGTACTCCCAGTCGAGCCCGGTCGTGGTGGTACACCTCAAGGCCCGGGACGATCACCTTGGTCACCGAGAACGGCAGGTCGTCCGGGGCGAGTTCGGTCGCGAAGACCAGCGGCAGCCCGGCCTCGCGCAGGTTGTGCAGCACCTGGTCGAGGTCGCCCGCCGTGCTGCCGGTGCTGGTGTTCGCCAGCCCCGAGAAGTCGATCTCGTCGCGGTCCGCGCTCCAGGCGTGCAGCATCTCGCGCATCGCCAGGTACGAGGCGTGCCTGCGGTAGGCCTGGCCGTTGAGGTCCTCCCGGGCGCCGTTGATCACCGCGAGCCGCGACTGCGCCGCCTCGGTCAGCGCGCGGGTGACGGCCACGAGCGGATCGGGATGACAGCCGGCGCCACCGTTGATCAGCATGCCGTCCGCGGCGTACGTGTCGTCGGTGGTCGCGAACACCGTGGGCACGCCCACCGCGTTGGCGTAGGCGAAGACCTGCACGCGCACGCCGTTGCGCTGGAACCGGTCGACGAGGTCGGCGGGCAGCTCGGGCAGCGAGTCGAGCCGGATCCGGCTGCCGCGCCGCAGGGTCTCGCCGAAGGCCGTGCAGTCCTGCTCGATGGCCTCCAACAGCCCGTGCAGCAGCGCCTCCTGGGGACTGTTGCCGACGGCGAGTCCGATCGTGTTCGAGTTGAACAGGCCGCACTCGTGCGGCCAGGGCACGAACACCGACAGCGCCGGCACCATGACCTCGGTGTCGGTGTACAGCTCGCGCACCGGCCACCAGCCCAGCCCCGCCTCCTCGGTCCAGCCGTGGCCGCGCCGCGGCACCAGCCGCCGCGGGTCGAGCACCCGCACGCCCTCCCGGCGCAGTTGCGCGTACGAGGTGTGCCGGGCCGGCGCGTGGGCGGGCGGCTCGCACCAGGTCCGCTCGATCGCTTCCATCAGCGCCGAGACCCGGGCGGCCTGCGCGGTGGCCCCCTTGCCGCTGGTCACCGTGTTCAGGCCGGGCGCGGCGGCGGGCCGCATGGTGTGGAAGACGGGGATGCCGAGCACGTCGAGGTCGGTGACGTCGGCGATCCGGGTGATGCCGCAGCGCTCCATGGAGGCACGGGCCAGCGCCTCGGTCTCCTCCAGGGTCCGGGTGCGCAGCGAGGTGCCGCAGGCCGTGGGCGGGGCGGCGGTGGCGGCCGGGAACCAGTGGCCGCGCGGCAAACTGGTGACGGCGGCCTGGGCGGCGGTGGTCATCGGGTGAGCGCCTCCTCGGGCGGGTACGGGGTGCCCAGCACGCTGCGGCAGGCCCGCAGGATCCAGCGGAGCCAGGTGGTCAGGTTGTCCGGCCGGCGGATGCTGTGCGCCTCGCCGGGCAGCAGCATCAGCTCCACGGGGACGCCGTGGCCGTCCAGCGAGCGGTACATCGCCCGGGCCTCGGCGGCGGGCACGTGGGGGTCCTCGCAGCCGTGCCGCAGCGTCGGGCCGCCGTCGGCCCGTGCCGCGTAGCGCAACACGAAGGGGACCGGGGTGGGCCGGTGGGCGCGGTCCAGGTCGGCCTCCACCAGCAGGCCGGATCCGTGCCGGTGCGCGACCCGCACCCGCGGCGCGGACCGCAGCGCCGCCAGCAGGGCGGCGCCGGGCCCCTCGTCCCCCCTCGCCATCGTCGCGCTCATGCCCCCTCGGCGCCCTGATGGGCGCGGACCGCCCGGCGCACCAGCTCGCCGGTGTCCAGGGCGGTCAGGTACGCGGTCAACTCGGTGCGCAGCCAGGCGACCTTGTCGGCCGGCGACAGGTAGTGGTGGGTGCCCGCGACGGCGTCCGCGGCGGCGCTCTCCAGGAACCCGGTGACGGCGGCCGCGGCGAACCCACCCGGCCCCGGGCGGCTCACCGACAGCGTCAGGTGCAGCGAGTCGCGGCCCCGCACGCTCCCGGCGTACGCGACGTCGGCCGGTACGTAGAGGGCGACACCGGGGTCGAGGACGAAGTCGGCCCGCTCGCCCCCGTCGCCGGTCTCCCATCCGGTACGGCCGTGCAGTTGCACCACGAGCACGTGGTCGCGGCGGGAGCGGGCCGGGGCGCCGACGGTGTCGGCCGGGGTGAGGAACAGCGCGGCGCGCACGGCCGCCCGCAGGTCCTCGCGCACCGCCCCGACCAGTTCCCCGATCCCCGGGTGCCAGTCCTCGGGCTGGTTCAGCCGCACGGTGTGTCCCGTGGCGAAGTGCGCGCGTACGGCGGCCCCGTCGGCGTAGCCGACCCGCGGCTGCTGCTGCACGACGCGGGTCTCGGTGACCGTGCCCAGCGGTACGGGCCTGCCGTCGCGCAGCACCGCGAAGTACGGGGAGACGAACAGGCCGCAGTCGAACTGCTCCCACAGCTCGGCGGGCGAGGGCGTGCCGGGCAGCGCGGTGGGGCGGTAGGACCGGGGCCGTACGCCCCAGGTCTCGGCGAGGAAGGCGTCCGGGTCGCCGACGATCGCGGCCAGGCCCACCGGCGCGGGGTCGAGCGTGCTGGTCATGGGGGTCACGCCTTCCTGGTCCGCATCCGGGTCACGGCCCGCTCGACGAGGAGCCCGGCGTCGACCGAGCCCACCTGGTCCAACAGGGCCTTGGTCACCGCCTCCGCCTCCTCCTCCAGCCCGGCACCGGGACTGCTCAGAGGCTCGCGCGCGAGGTCCTCGGCGAGGCCCGTCAGCAGGGAGTCCAGCAGGTCCCGCGGGGCAGGCTCGGTGATCGTGAACGTCACGTGCAGCGAGGTGCCGCCGCGCGCGGTGGCCACGTGCGGCATGCCGTGCGGCAGGTACAGCACGTCGCCGGGTTCCATGACGAAGGAGTGGGAGTGGCTGTCCACGTCCACGTCCAGGCCGGAGCGGGCGTCGATCTGGCCCTCCTCGGGGTAGATCCGCCACTCCTTGGCGCCGGCGATCTGCACGGCGAGTACGTGGGAGCCGTCGCGGTGCGGGAGCATGCCCGTGCTGTCGCGCGGGGTGTAGAAGACGTACGCCTTCACTTCGGCCGGCAGTCGCGCCTCGATCTGCCGCAGCACGCCGCGCAGCGGGGCGTGCCAGTCCTCCAGCTGGCTCATCTTCATCGTCGCGCCGGCCGCGAGGAGGGCGCGGATCTTCGCCGGGTCGGCGAATCCCGGCACGGGCCTGCCGGCCACCTGCCGTGTCGTCGTGAACGCCGAGATCTCCGGCTGCTGTCCTTCTTTCAGAAGCATGAAATAGGGCCAGCGGAGAAGGCCCTTGTCGAGCAGATCCAGAATGGCGGCCTCGTCGATCAGGCCCTCGACCGGGGAGGCCTTTTTGAACAGTCCGTGTTTCTTGTTCCAATACGTGCCCGGCAGGTCCGCCTCGTCGATGAGGCGGGCCAGTGGATGGTCAGTTCCCACGGCCGTTCCTTCTGGGATCGGTGCTGCATGAATTGGTGCTGAACGGAGGAATTCCGGGGGCGGCGGTGCCGTCCCCGGAACGTCCCCGGACGCAACGTCACGCCATGTTGATTTCCGAGATGAGAGTCGGCCGGGCGTTGGTCTCCGACAGCTCGTCGATCTCCGCGTCGGCGGCCGCGATGATGCTCTCTTCCTCGGTGGGCTCAAGCTTGTCGTCGTCGAGAGACATGCGCGTTCTCCTTTGAACTGAAAGCCGTTGAATGCCGGGGTGGCGTCGAAAACGCTAAGGGCGTACTGCGGCAAGGTCAACGGAGGATGACAACACTCAGGCCGCGCTCCAGCGCGGATATGGTACGCCTCAGGAAATGCGATGAGCCGACGCGCTCAAGTCCCGTACGAGCGGAATTCGAGCCGCGCAGACAGCCCCGGTCCCTGCGGCCGGTCCGCCTGCCGGCGCTCCACAGGTGATCACAGTTGCTCTCCCTGTCGGCGACTGCGCCTGCCGTCCCGGGGTTCCGGCAAGGGAATCGGCAGCGGAAGCGTGGCGTTCTCCTCCGGCGTATGCCGGGTCGGCCGTGGGGACGGCGGCGACGCGTTCCGCGGTGGCGGCGGCCCAGCGCCCGGATGTGACGGTGCCGAGGACGAGGATGGCCGCCCCGCAGCCGGCGATGATCCACCAGGCGGCCGGGCGCGCCCCGGTGGCGACCGCGGCGCCGATCACCGCGATACCGAGTGAGGAGCCGATCTGACGGCTGGTCGCGGCGATGGCGGCGGCGACCCCGGCCTGGGCGCGTGGCATGCCGGACACCGCTGTGTAGGTGATCGGCGCGTTGACGAAGCCGAACCCGAGGCCGAACAGCGTGTACGTGAGGTACAGCAGGATGTCCGAGGGGTGGGCGGAGCGGGTGGCGGCGACGGCCACTACACCGCTGGCGGTGATGCCGGCCCCCGCGAGAAGCAGGGGAGTCCGTGGGCCGCGGCTGCCCACGATCCGCCCGGACAGCGGCGGGCACGCCAGGGACAGTACGGCCATCGGCAGCAGGTGCAGCCCGGCGCCCACTGCGCTCAGCCCCAACTCCTTCTGCAGGTAGAGGGTGTTGGCGAACAGGAAGCCGCCGAGCGCGGCGAAGGCGAGGACCGCTGTCGCGGTGGCTCCGCTGAAGGGCGCGCTGCGGAACAGCCGCGGCTCGATCAGCGGTTCGGCGCGCCGGTTCTCGTACGGTACGAAGGCGGCGAGTGCGCACGCCGCGGCGATCAGGCAGGCCGCGATCGGCGGCGCGGTCCAGCCCTCGCCGGGTGCCTCGATGACGGCGTACGTCAGTGTGCCGAGCAGGACGATCAGCAGGAGTTGCCCCACCGGGTCCGCCCGTCGGGTCCGCGGCGCGCGGGACTCCGGCACGAACAGCGCGGCAAGGGCGAGCGCGGCCAGCCCGATCGGCACGTTCAGCCAGAACACCGATCGCCACCCCACCGATTCCACCAGTACGCCGCCGAGGACCGGTCCGGCCGCCATGCTGAGGCCGACGACCCCACCCCAGATGCCGATGGCCCGTGCGCGCTCGCGAGGCTCGGTGAACGTGTTGGTGAGGATGGCCATGGCGACGGGGGTGAGCATGCTGCCGCCCGCCGCCTGCACCATGCGGAAGGCCACCAGCCAGTCGGTCGTGGGTGCCAGGCTGCACAGGGCCGACCCGGCGGTGAACAGCACGAGACCGAGCTGGAAGATCCGTCGGCGTCCTACCCGGTCGGCGGTGGCACCGGCCAGGGTCAGCAGTGAGGCCAGTACGAGGGTGTAGGCGTCGAGTGTCCACTGCAGACCGGAGACCGAGGAGTCCAGGTCCTGCTGCATCGAGGGCAGCGCGACGTTGAGGATGGTGACGTCGAGACTGACCAGCAGCACGCTCAGGCAGCAGACGGCCAGGACGGGCACGCGCCGCCCACGTCGGGGGACGGGCATGTGGGTTCGCCTGCTCAGCCGTTGGGCCGGTTGGTGGCGTGGGAGGCGGCGAAGTCCCATACGACGGGCAGGAGTTGATCGGGGGTCTCGATCTGGGGCATGTGACCGGTACGGAGCAGGAGTTCGAACCGGGCACCGGGAACGGCGGCGGTCCACGCGAGTCCGTACGCGGTGTCGACGACCTGGTCGCTCTCGCCCCACGCCACGAGGACCGGGTGCGTGACCTTGGCGAGGCGCTCGCGCAGGGTGGGGTCGGCCATCGTGTTCGAGCCCGAATAGACCTGCAGCGTGGCCCGGTTGGCGGCCGCGACCGCGCGCTGCGCCTCGGAGAACGTGCTCGGGTCCACAGCGAACTTCGCGGGGTCGTGGAAGGCCAGGGCGGACAGTTCGGCAGGTGTCAGCGTGGAGGGGTCGGCGACCGGGTGGCCGGGGACGTGGATGCCCACGGCGTTGACGAGGACGACGCTGCTGACCCGGTCGCTGCGGAGCAGGGCGATTTCAGCGGCGGTCCAGCCACCTATGGAGTTGCCGACGACGGTGACGTCGGTCAGGCCGAGTTCGTCCAGCAGCCGTACGTAGATCTCGGCGAGGGTGGGGACGTCGGTCAGCCAGTCGGGCCGGGCGGTGCCGCCGAAACCGGGGTGGACGGGGGTGACGACCCGGGCCGGTCGCTGCTCGGCGAGGAGCCCGGCGAACCCGGCGACGGTCTGTGGGCCGCCGCCGCCGTGCAGGAGCAGGAAGGGATGCCCCTCACCCTGCTCGTGGACGGTGAGGTCGACGTCGCCGGAGTCGTGGGTGAGGGTGACGGTGCGTGTGGTGCTGGTCATGGAAGGCTCCAAATCGGTTACTGGCGTGTGTGGTTGGCGGCCTGAGCCGTTACGCGTAGTCGGCGGCGGGAACGGTGGCGTAGCGACTCATCACCTGGACGGTCGCCTCCGGAGTCAGCTCCTGGCCGCCGGCGATCATGTCCCGCAGATCGCGGAAGTACTGCACGTACAGGTCGGGCGTGAAGGTGTTGAGCATCACCGCGGGCTCGTCGCCGTGGTTGGCGAAGGTGTGCGGTGCGCCGGGCGGGATCATCGCGAGCGTCCCTGCCGGCGCGACGTGCGTCGTCTCGCCGACGGTGAAGTGCACGGTGCCGGAGACGACGTAGAAGCCCTCGTCGTGCTGGGCGTGGCGGTGTTGCGGCGGCCCTTCGGCGTGCGGGGCGAGGGTGATCTCGCCGATCCCGATCCGGTGACCGGTGGTGCTGCCGTCCTCCAGGATGCGGATCTGTGCCGGTCCCAGGTGGATCGTCTCGCCGTCGTCCGGGCCGACCACGGAAGCGTGTGTCATCGCAGTCTCCTTCGTGAGAGTCAACTCTCAGGAAGGAGAGTAGAGGGTCAACCCTCTTCATGCAAGTCAACTCTCACGACGAGAGTCCACGGTGATAAGGTCGCTGTGAACGGGACGGGGAGGAAAGGGGACGCACCGATGGCGACGCCGATCGACACCGGCCGCAGCAACCAGAAGAGGCGTACGCGTGCTGCGATCGTCGAAGCCGCGAGCAATCTCATCGCCGCGGGCGGCGAGGTGAGCATGCCCGCGGTCGCTCGCGCGGCGATGATCTCCGAGCCCACCGCCTACCGGTACTTTCCCGACCTCCCGTCGCTGATCAGCGAGGCCCTGGCCGGCGCCTGGCCGCCCCCCGCCGAGGCTCTCGCCCCGGTCGCGGACTCCACCGACCCCGCCGAACGAGTCGCCTTCGCCTGCGAGTTCCTGCTCCGCGGCATACTCCGGCGCCAGGGGGCGGTGCGCGCCATGATCGCGGCCACCATCGCCCGCCCCGCGGCGGCGACGGAGCGGCCCGGTATCCGATTCGGGCTGATCGACCACGCGCTCGCCCCCCTCGACGAAACGCTGGCGACGACGGACCCGGAAGCCTTCGCCCAACTGAAGCGGGACCTCGCCGTGGTCGTCAGCGCCGAAGCCCTCTTCACCCTCACCGACTTGTGCGGCCTGGCCCCCGAAGTCGCCATCGCGAGCGCGGTTCGGACGGCGACCACGCTGACCGAAGCCGCGGTGCGCGGGGTCGCGCAACCTTGAACACTGCCTGGAAGTGAACGCCGTACGAGGACGCGGCGTCGGCCGACGAGAACTGCTCGCGTTCCGCGTCTGACGAGAAGATCAGCCGGTCGACGGTGGTGACGGACAGGGCGTGCCGCAGGAGTGCCGGATCGCTCCAAGTCCGTGCGAGGCGTGCGCTCCAGCGTCGTTCGCCTCGCCCCTTCAGTGCACGACGAGGGAAAGCGCGGGGCTTCTTGACGACCGCCCCGTACGGCGTACGTGATCACGGCCGTGGATGAGGCAGACCAAGGCGCCGATGATGTCCAGGCGGTCGACGACGGACCGTTCTCAAAGAGCGCGCAGGCCCCGGTCGGCGAAGGCGATCAGCCACTCGAAGCTCTCGTCGATGTCGGCGCTCCACTGGAAGCCGCCCGCCGCCTGCAACGTGGCGAAGCCGTGCCAGAGGCTGCGCAGCATACGCAGGGCGTGGTCCAGGTCGGACTCTGCGATCTCGTAGCCGCGCAGGACCGCCGTGAACGCGCCGAGCAGCCGCTGACCAGCGATGGCCAGCGGATCGTCCGGGCCGGACGGTTCCATGCCGATCGTCGCGGCGTACCGCCCGGGGTGCTCCACGACGAAGGCGCGGAAGGCGCGCGCCGCGGCCGCCAGGGCGTCGCGGCCCGCGTACCCCTGGATCGCGCCGCCGACGGCGTCGGCGGCCTCGTTCAACGCCAGGGCCGCGATGCGCCGGTTGAGGTCTTCCTGGCCGCCCACGTGCTTGTACAGGGACGGGGTACGCACGCCCACCTGCTCGGCCAACAGCCCCATCGTCAGGTTGGCGAAGCCCACCTCGTCGGCGAGGGCGGCACCGGCCGCGACCACGGCCGCCGGGTTCAGACCGACCCTAGGCACGTTCGGCGTCCGATCGGTGGAAGGCGAGCATGAGCGCAACCACCTGGTCGGGGAACTGGTCGTGTGGGTAGTGCCCAGCGCCCTCGATCATTTCGAGGCGCCCGAGGCCGGACGGGAGGGCCTCGACGATCGCCGTACCCTCGGCCCGTGGGTCGGCCCAGTCGGGGTCGAGCGTGCCCATCACGACCAGGACCGGGCAGCGGACCTTGCCGAGCTGCGCGCCGGCGTCGGTCGGGGCGCTGCGGCCCATGCCCTGCAGGGCCTTCATCCGGCCCGGCTCGCGCAGCAGGGAGTCGATGCGGCCGCGCCGCGCGGCCCAGTCGGCCGGCTTCACGCCGGGGTAGGCCACATCGAGGTACGAACGCCAGAGCGGCAGGCTGCCGAACACGCCCGTGCCGAGCAGCCGCAGCATGCCCCGCCGGAAGCGTTTCACCCGTAGGTCGGCGAGGCGGATCGACTGTTTGCGGGTGAACGGCGCCAGCTCGACGACCGCGGTGATCAGCGAGGGCTCCTGCGCTGCGGCGACGGTGGCGGCGCCACCGGAGATCGAGTGGCCGACGAGCACGGCCGGGCCGCCCAGGTGGCGGACCACGGCAAGCAGGTCACCGGCGATGGCAGTGCGGCTCCAGGCCGACCAGTCGGCGCTGGACTCGCCGCAGCCGCGCAGATCGACCGCGGCGACCCGATAGCCCGCCGCCACCAGCCGTGGGATCACAGCGCGGTATGCGTCGCGGCTGTCGCCCATGCCGTGCGCGAGAACGATCAGCGGGCCGGACCCCGCCATCTCGTAAGCGATCGTGCCGCCTTCGACGGCGAGGTACTCGGTCATGACATCCCCCAGGCTAGCTAATAGTGATAGCTAAAAGCTAATCTGATTAACCAGACCTGTCAACACGTCGCTGTCGCGGGAGCTCTGTGCCGCCCGAGAGGAGACCGTCCGGGTGGACATCGTCGGCTGTGGACGGGAATGCCCCGACACGGTGACGACTCCGGAGGGAGTGCCCCGGCCGGATTCGAATCCGCGCGCACCGCGTCCCGTTGCCCTGGTCGGCTAGGGTCGCCTCGTGGCGGGCGAACGGGCTCCGTCGCGTGCAATTGATTGGCCTGCGGTGGATCGCGACTGCGGCGCAGCCGGTCGCTGTGTCCTCGGTGTGCCCCGATGTGCCCTCTCGATGAGCGGTCGGGGTAAGAGTGCAGGTCAGAAGGCTGTTTGGGGGTACTGTGCGATTGCGAGTGGAGTTCACGACGGAACCCTTCGATCTTGACGAGGCTCCGGCGCACGCGCTGGTGGCCCGGGAGGTCATCGAGGCGGCCGAGCTGGACGCGGTGGACGTCGGTCCCTTCGGCAACACGGCGGAGGGTGGCGCCGACAGCGTGCTCACCGCCGTGGACGCCCTGCTGCGCAAGACCCTGCGGGCCGGGGCCACCCGGATCTCCCTGCAGGTCAACGTGATCGAGGAGGGCGAGTGACCGGAACCGGGGACGAACCCTTCATCGCGGCGGTGAAACCGCTGGTCGACGCCATGGGCGGGGAGATCCTCCCGCCGGACGAGGCCGGCCCCGACGACGTCGTGCTCTCCTGGGAGGGCGCCGACGTGGTCGCCGTACGCCTGCCGCAGCTCGCGGACTCCCTCGATCACATCCTGGCCGCCATGGAGCGCAAGCGGGGCAAGCCGCTGGCCGAGCTGGACCGCAAGTCCAAGCAGGAGGTCGTGCGGATACTGGAGGCGCGGGGCGCCTTCTCCGTGCGGCACGGCGTGGAGACCGTGGCCGGCGCGCTCGGCGTCAGCCGCTTCACCGTCTACAACTACCTCAACCGCGACAAGCAGGCCTGATCGGAGCCCTGGCCGCGGGTGCGCGGATCTGGGTGCCGGACGGCGGTTTCTTGGTGCTCCTTCTCGTTACCGCGAATTTTCAACAAAGTGTTGACGTGGTGTTTCGGAGGGCGTTAGCTAGCCGCAGCCCGTTCAGCACGAAGGCCGTTCGCGGCCACGGAGGCTCCCGTGACTTCGACATCCACGCCCCCGGGCCTGGCCCGGTTCAACGTTCTGGAGGAGCCCGCGGCCCTGGCCGCCCTCCACGAGGCGTGTGCCTCCACGGCGTGGGCCGGCCGGCTGCTGGCCGCCCGTCCCTACGCCACCGTCGACGAGCTCTACACCGCCAGTGACTCCGCCACGGCCGACCTGACCGCCGCGGACCTTGAGCAGGCGATGTCCGGCCACCCGCCGATCGGTCGCCCCAAGCCCGGCGACCCCACCTCGGCCCGCGAACAGCGCGGCATGGCCGGCGCCTCCGAGGAGCTCAAGGCGGAGATGCTGGAACTGAACCTGGCCTACCAGGACAGGTTCGGCCATGTCTTCCTCATCTGCGCCACCGGCAGAACCGGCGAGCAGATGCGCGACGCGCTCAAGGAGCGGATCGGCAACGCGCCGGAGCAGGAGCGGGAGATCGTCCGCACCGAGCTGGGCAGGATCAATCGCATCCGACTGGCCCGACTCGTCGAAGAGGACGCCTGAGACCATGAGCAGCAGCACCACCGCCTCCGTGTCCACACACATCCTGGACACCTCGATCGGCCGCCCCGCCCGGGGCGTCGCCGTCCAACTCTCCGCCCGCTCGGGGCGCGAAGCGGACTGGCAGGCGCTCGGCGGCTCCGCGACCGACGTCGACGGCCGGTGCAAGGACCTTCCGGACCTGCCGGAGGGGACGACACACGTACGGCTCGACTTCGCCGTCGAGGCGTACTTCTTGCAGTCCGAGAACAAGCAAGCCGATGCGCAGCAGGACGCCCCCGCGAATCGGGACAGCGGTGCCGTGTTCTTCCCCGAGGTGGCGATCACCTTCGCCGTGAACCCCGGGGAGCACTATCACGTACCGCTGCTGCTCAACCCGTTCGGCTACTCCGTTTACCGAGGGAGCTAGCAGAGACATGACTGAGAATTCCCGGCCCGCCCGCCCTGTGATCCTGGGTCAGAACCAGTACGGCAAGGCCGAGAACCGAGTCGTAAGGATCACGCGGGACGGCGCCACCCACCACATCAAGGACCTCAATGTCTCCGTGGCGCTGAGCGGCGACATGGACGACGTCCACTACTCCGGCTCCAACGCCAACGTCCTGCCGACCGACACCACCAAGAACACGGTGTACGCGTTCGCCAAGGAGTACGGCATCGAGTCCGCCGAGCAGTTCGGCATCCACCTCGCCCGGCACTTCGTCACCTCGCAGGAGCCGATCAAGACGGCCCGGATCCGTATCGAGGAGTACGCCTGGGAGCGGATCGAGGCCTCCGACGCCAACTCCAAGTTCATCGGCGCGGACGAGGTCAAGCACTCCTTCGTCCGCCAGGGCCAGGAGACCCGCCTCACCCAGATCACCTACGACGGCGAGACGTGGGAGGTCATCTCAGGCCTGAAGGACCTGGTCGTGATGAACTCGACGAACTCCGAGTTCTGGGGCTACGTCAAGGACAAGTACACGACCCTCCAGGAGGCGCACGACCGCATCCTGGCCACTCAGGTCTCCGGCCGCTGGCGGTTCAACTGGACCGACGACGAGCAGAAGATGCCCCACTGGGAGAAGTCCTACGAGCAGACCAAGAAGCACATGCTCCAGGCCTTCGCCGAGACGTACTCCCTCTCGCTGCAGCAGACGCTGTACCAGATGGGCGCCCGCATCATCAACAACCGCGGCGAAATCGACGAGGTCCGCTTCTCGTTGCCGAACAAGCACCACTTCCTGGTCGACCTGGCGCCTTTCGGGCTGAAGAATGCCACCGAAGACGGTGCGGTGTACTTCGCCGCCGACCGCCCCTACGGCCTGATCGAGGCGACCGTCATCCGGGACGGCTGCGAGCCGAGGATCCCGGTGGACCTCACCAACCTCTGATCTCCCCCCCACTTTCGGCACCCGTGGCCGGGCGACGCGCCTGCTCAAGGTCCCCGGCCACGGCACTCAAACTTCCTAGGGTCCTGCCGTGCCCACTCCCCAAAGTCCACTGAGCGAAAAGGACGAATCATGGCAGCAGCCCAGCGCATCGTCATCGAGAACTGTTCGATCGCGACGGTCGACGCGAACGACACCGAGTACGCGAGCGGACACCTCGTCATCGCCGGCAACCGCATCGAGGCGCTCGGCGCGGGCAAGGCCCCCGAGGGCCTGGAGAACGTCGTACGCCGCATCGACGCCACCGGGCACCTGGTCACCCCGGGCCTGATCAACACCCACCACCACTTCTACCAGTGGATCACCCGGGGCCTGGCCACCGACCACAACCTCTTCAACTGGCTCGTCGCGCTCTACCCCACCTGGGCGCGCATCGACGAGCCGATGGTCTACGCGGCGGCCCAGGGCTCGCTCGCGATGATGGCCCGCGGCGGCGTCACCACCGCCATGGACCACCACTACGTCTACCCGCAGGGCTCCGGCGACCTGTCCGGCGCGATCATCCGCGCCGCCCGTGAGACCGGCGTCCGCTTCACCCTCGCCCGCGGTTCCATGGACCGCAGCGAGAAGGACGGAGGGCTGCCGCCGGACTTCGCCGTCGAGACGCTTCAGGGCGCGCTCAGCGCGACCGAGCAGACCGTCAAGGAACACCACGACGCCTCCTTCGACGCGATGACCCAGGTCGCCGTCGCCCCCTGCTCGCCGTTCTCCGTGTCCACCGAACTGCTCAGGCAGGGCGCGGAGCTGGCCCGCCGGCTCGGCGTGCGGCTGCACACCCACGGCTCGGAGACGGTCGAGGAGGAGAAGTTCTGCCACGAGCTGTTCGGCATGGGCCCCACCGACTACTTCGAGTCCACCGGCTGGCTCGGTGAGGACGTGTGGATGGCCCACTGCGTCCACATGAACGACTCCGACATCGCCGCCTTCGGCCGTACGAGGACGGGCGTCGCCCACTGCCCCTCCTCCAACGCCCGCCTGGCGGCCGGCATCGCCCGCGTCCCCGACATGCTGGCGGCCGGCGTCCCGGTCGGCCTCGGCGTCGACGGCACCGCCTCCAACGAGTCCGGCGAGCTGCACACCGAGCTGCGCAACGCCCTGCTCATCAACCGCCTCGGCGCCCACCGCGAGGCCGCCCTGGGCGCACGCCAGGCGCTGCGCCTCGGCACCCACGGCGGCGCCCAGGTCCTGGGCCGCGCCGCCGAGACCGGCTCCCTGGAGCCGGGCAAGCTCGCCGACCTGGTGCTGTGGAAGCTGGACACCCTCGCCCACGCCTCCATCGCCGACCCCGTGACCGCGCTGGTCTTCGGCGCGGCGGCACCGGTCACCGCCTCCTTCGTCAACGGCCGTCAGATCGTCGAGAACGGGCGCCTGCTGACCGTCGACGAGGACGCCATCGCCCGCTCCACACGGGACGAGGCCCAGCGTCTGGCCCGGATCGCCGCCCAGAGCTGAGCAGCCGACAGCATTCTGTCGCACAGGACTCCGGCCGGGAGGGACGGCTCCCGGTCGGCGGCCGTGGACCCGAGCGGGGGCCACGGCGGCCGTCTCCGGGGCGCGCGTGAACGCGCGCGCCCCGGAACGGTCACCGTCCGGCACCTGTGAAAAACCCCCGGTCCCTCCCCCAAGCTCTCGGCTTCGTTCGAGCAGGGAGGTACCCCATTCCGCGCACCACCTCCCTGAAACCCACGTCGGAGCCGACGTGTCACCCGACCGGAGGAGCCGCCGTGTCCGCTCAGCCAGTTGACGAGAGAGTCGACGAGACGACAGACGGGATACACCCCGTCGACGAGAAACTCCCCGCCCTCAAAATGGCCACGACCGGCCTGCAGCACGTGGCCGCCATGTACGCAGGCGTCGTCGCCCCACCCCTGATCGTCGGCGCGGCCGTGGGCCTGTCCGGCACCGAACTCACCTTCCTCACCGGCGCCTGCCTGTTCACCGCGGGCCTCGCCACCTTCCTGCAGACCCTCGGCATCTGGAAGATCGGCGCCCGGCTGCCCTTCGTGAACGGCGTCACCTTCGCCGGGGTGGCCCCCATGACCGCCATCGTCGCCTCCGCGAAGGACAAGTCCGACGCGCTGCCGGTCATCTTCGGCGCGGTCGTCGTCGCCGGCCTGCTCGGCTTCCTGGCGGCCCCCTTCTTCAGCAAGGCGGTCCGCTTCTTCCCGCCGGTCGTCACCGGCACGGTCATCACTCTGATCGGCGTCTCGCTGCTCCCGGTGGCCTTCGGGTGGGCCCAGGGTCCCAACCCCGCGGCGGACGACTACGGTTCGACGACCTATCTCACCCTCGCCGGGATCACCCTGCTCATCGTCCTGGCCCTGCGCCGCTTCACCCGCGGCTTCGTCAAGCAGATCGCGGTCCTGCTCGGCCTGGTCGTCGGCACCCTGGTGGCGATCCCGTTCGGCGTCACGGACTTCGGCCCGGTGGCGGACGCGGACGTGATCGGCTTCCCGACACCGTTCCACTTCGGCGCACCGCAGTTCCAGCTCGCGGCGATCCTGTCGATGTGCGTGGTGATGGTGGTCTCGATGACCGAATCGACGGCCGACATGCTGGCCCTCGGCGAGATCGTCAAGCGCCCGGCCGACGAGCGGACGATCGCGGCGGGCCTGCGCGCCGACACCCTCGGCTCCGCCCTCAGCCCCCTCTTCAACGGCTTCATGTGCAGCGCCTTCGCGCAGAACATCGGCCTGGTCGCGATGACACGGATCCGCAGCCGGTACGTCGTGGCCACCGGCGGCGGCTTCCTGGTCCTGATGGGCCTGTGCCCGATGGCGGCGTCGCTGATCGCGGTGGTGCCCCGCCCGGTGCTCGGCGGCGCCGGGGTGGTGCTCTTCGGCTCGGTGGCCGCGAGCGGCATCCAGACGCTCGTCCGGGCCGGCCTGGAGAAGGACAACAACGTGCTGATCGTCGCGGTGTCACTGGCCGTCGGCCTGATCCCCATCACGGCGCCGGAGTTCTACCACGCCTTCCCCGAGACGGCGAAGATCGTCCTCGACTCCGGCATTTCGACCGGCTGCGTGGCGGCGGTCCTGCTGAACCTGGTCTTCAACCACCTCGGCGCCGGCAGCCGCGAGGCCCGGGACGTGACGCACCCCATGGAGGCGGGTGAGGAAATCGTGGCCGATGGTGCACCCTGTGTGCCATGACGAGTGAGTCCAGCCGTGTCGAGGCCTTCAGCGACGGTGTCTTCGCCATCGCCATCACCCTGCTCATCCTGGAGATCAAGGTCCCCGAGGTGGGTGAACACCAAGGTCTCTGGCACGCGTTGGGCGCCCAATGGCCGTCCTACGCCGCCTATGTGGTGAGCTTCCTGGTGATCGGCATCATGTGGGTCAACCACCATCAGGTGTTCAGTTACGTCGCCCGCGTCGACCGTACGCTGATGTTCCTGAACCTGCTGGTCCTGATGGTGGTGGCCGCGGTGCCCTGGCCCACGGCGATGCTCGCGGAGTATCTGCGCGAGGGAGCGGCCTCGCACGTGGCGGCGGCCGTGTACAGCCTGGTGATGGTCGCGATGGCCTTCACCTTCCAGGCCCTGTGGTGGCACCTCACCCGCACCGGTCACCTCTTCGACGCCCGCGTCGACATCCCGGCGGCCAGGGCGACCCGCGTCCGCTTCGCGCTGGGTTCCCTGGCCTACCCGGTGACGGTGGGCCTGGCCTTCGTCTCGGCCCCCCTCACCCTGGCCGCCCACGGCCTCATAGCCCTCTACTACGGCTTCAATCAGGTACCGGTCCCGGTGCGGGACGACCCGGCCACCTCATGAGGTTCGCGAACAACTCGGCCTGCTCGATCGCGTCGTCCAGCGCGTGGTGGGTGTGCCGGCGCTTCGAGAGCAGGTGCCGGGGCATCGTCCCCTTGGCCACGGCCCGCAACGGCAGCCCGGCCTTGGTCGCGTAGAGCGTCTTCATGTCCAGGCACCCCGAGTGCCCGAACGGACTCGCCCCCGTGAAGCGGATCAGGTACCAGTACAGGAACGTCCAGTCGTACGACGCCGGATAGCCGCACATCACCGGTTGGGCGCCCGCGCTCACCTCGCGGACCCAGTCGGTGAACTCGGCCAGCGCCACGCCCGGTTCGGCCCCCTCCGCCCGCAACCGGTCCCGGTCGAGACCGCTCACGGCGAGCGCCTCCGGGACGAACTCCTCGCTGATGGGCCGTAGTTCGCGGTAGAACGTCAGCCGCTCCGGATCGGCGGCGGTGAACCCGTCGGCGTCCTGCGTCCCGGCGACGGCCGCGCCCAGGCTCAGCATCGAGTACGACCCCGGGATCGGGCCGTCCGCCTCGATGTCGACGGAGATGTAGCGGCTGGGTTTCACGCGGCGTGCGGACGGTGGTACCGGCATGGACCGCAGCATCGCAGGTGGAAGGTGTCCACCGCATCCGGGATTCAGGGGCGGGAACCCGCCTGGCAGGGGGTGGACGAGGGCAGCCGGCCGGTGAAGTACGAGCGGGGCGGGACACCCATCAGGGCCCGGAAGTCCGACGTCATGTGTGACTGGTCGTAGTAGCCGGTGGTGGCGGCGAGTTCGGCCCAGGGAGCGCTGGTGGCGTGCGTGAGCACCGTGCGTACGCGGTTGATGCGGGCGTAGTGCTTGGGGGACAGGCCCACGCCCTCCGTGAAGAGGTTCCGCAACTGCCGCTCGCTGACCGCGAGTTCACGGGCGACCTCACCGACCGGCCCCGGTACGCGACCGGGCCGCACCGACATCGCGTCGACCCCGGCCCGTACCAGCTCGGTGCGGCCGCGGTCCGCCGCGGCGGCCAGCCGTTCGGGCAGTACGTCCGCGAGGTGTGCCGCCGTCTCCTCCGGGGCCAGCCGGCGCAGCTCGCGGTCCAGCCGGCGCGCCGTGCCGCTCGGCAGGGCACCGAGCGGCACGACCCTGCCGACCAGTTCGGCCGCCGGGACGCCCAGCAGGGGCCGGGCCGTGCCCGGCGTGAGTTGCAGCTCCAGGCAGGAGGCGGGGAACGCGCCGTCGTGATAGGAGGCCCGCACCCGGGGACCGACGGCGAGGACGTCGCGGTGGCCCCTCGCCCCCACCCGTACGACGATCTTCGTGACCGGGTCGGGGAGATGGACGAACGCCTGCGCGGGCGGCCCGGTGACGGACACGGACGTGATCCCGGTGATCCAGGGACGCAGGGCCTCGGACATCGGCAGGGCCTGCTCGGCACGGGCGTTGGTCACCTCTCCACCGTAAGCGAGCCGCACGGCCCGCGGGGCCGGCCAACCGTGCCGGAATTTCCAAGAGGCGGGGGCACGGCCCGGCTCACCGTGGAGAGCATGATCCTCGTAACCGGTGCCACCGGCACCATCGGCAGTGAACTCGTACGACAGCTCGCGGCGCGCGGTGAGAAGGTGCGCGCCCTGACCCGTGACCCGGCGAAGGCCCGGATGCCCTCCGGAGTGGAGGTGGTGCGCGGCGACTACCTCGATGCGGATTCCGTCCGGGACGCGACGGCCGGAGTGACGGCCGCGTTCCTGCTCGGCGCCCCCGGTCCGGGCGCGCGGCACGACGAGGTGCTGGTCGCGGCGGCGCGTCGGGCGGGCGTCGGCCGGCTGGTGAAGCTCTCCGCGATCGGCACCGGTGACCCCGACGTCGGCCCCTCCGGCACCTGGCACGTGGCCGGCGAGCGGGCCGTGCGGGACAGCGGCAGCGAGTGGACGATCCTGCGGCCCTCCTCCTTCGCCACCAACACGCTGAGCTGGGCGCCGGACGTCCGGGCCGGCGAGCCGGTGCCGAACATGACCGGTGACGGGGCATCAGGCGTGATCGACCCCCGTGACCTGTCGGAGGTCGCGGCGCGGGTCCTCGTCGAGAGCGGGCACGCGGGGCGGACGTACACCCTGACCGGGCCGGAGGCTATCAGCGTCCCCGAGCAGGCCGCCGCGCTCGCCGCGGTGCTCGGCCGCCCGGTCGCCACGCGGGACCTCACCCCGGACGAGACACGGGAACACCTGCGCACGGCCTGGGGCTTCGACGACGCGCAGGCGGCGGGCATCCTGGCCGGCACCGCCTTCGTCCGCCGAGGCGGCAACGCGGTCGTCACCGACGACGTACCGGAGGTGCTGGGCAGGCCCGCCCGCACGTACCGGGAGTGGGCGCGGGACCACAGGGCGGCGTTCGACCGGACCTGACGGACCGGGTGGGGCGGCGGAAACGGGGGTACCGGCCGCCCCGCCTCCGGTCAGGCACCCGGTCGCGGGCCGTCGGCCGCCGTCACAGGCCGAAGAAGGAGAAGTCGGTCGCCACCTCCTTGAAGACCTCCCGCGGGTCGGCGACCAGCTTGCGCTCCTTGAGGTCCATGACGCCACCGACCCCGGTGATCTCGGCCGCGACCGTGCCGTCGGTCTTGCGGATCGTCTGCACGATCCGGAACGTCTTGCCCGTGCCCCACTCGAACGCGCAGGTCACGTCGACCTCGTCGCCCGCGAGCAGCTCACGCTGGTAGCGGATCGTCGTCTCCAGCGCCACCGGACCCACGCCCCGGCCCCTGAGCTGGGCCTGGGTCACCCCGGCGGCCTGCAGCAGCGACCAGCGGGCGTGCTCCGCGTAGTTGAGGTACACCGCCTGGTTGAGATGACCCTGCACGTCGGTCTCGTAACCCCGGACGGTCACGCGGACGGAATACGGCTCGCTCACTACTTCCCCTTCTCGTGTACGGCGCACTGATCCCTCGATCCTGGCACGCGCCGCTCACACGCGACGCGGGGAGGCCAGTAGATAACGCGCCCTCGTCCGCGGCTCCGTGTACTCGCCGGCCTGCCAGCCCGCCGCCTCCAGCGTGGCCGCACAGGCTCGCAGCACCTCGCCCTCCGGCGCGTACACGGCGACCGCCTCCGGCTGCGGGGTCGCGCGCACCCGGTACCCGTCGGCGTCGGCGTCCGCCGGCCGGTGCCCCGCCGCCTCCAGGGCGAGGGCGGCGGCCCGCACCAGATGCGTACGCTCCCAGCCGCACGGCCGGTCCGTGGCACCGTCCGGGTTCGTCATCCGGCGCAGCTCCAGCAGCCCCTGCCAGGCACTGTGCACCTCGCGCACCCGGGACGGCCCGGAACCGGACGCCTCCTCCTCGCCGCCGACGCGCGCCGCGAAGACCCCGTCGGCCGCCCGCGTCTCGACCGGCTCCGCGTGCTCGCCCGCCCCGGTGGGCTCCGGCACCGCCTCCCGCAGCTGGTCCCGTATTCGATGCCCGGCCGGTGTCAGGAAGTGGTCGTGCGGCGGCCGCGGATGCCGGAAGGCGAGACCTCGCTTGACCAGCGCAGCGAGCTGCGCCTCCGTACCCCGCAGCCGCCCGGTGACCGGGTCGGCGGCGTCGATGACACGCCGCTGCGCGGCGGTCGGCGGTCGTGTCACGGCGTGCTCCTCCCCGGTGATCGGCCCTGTCGGCGGGCCCCTTCGAAGAGTACGACCCGACTCTGACAACGCCCCGGGTCCGACCGCCGGAACCCCTCCTATCCGGTGGGCCGGGTGTTCCACTCCGCGATCACCGGCCGCTCGTGTTCCGTGCCGAGGCGGCACAGGGTTCCGGTGGCCAGCTGGAACAGCGCCCCGTGCGACGGGGGCAGCCCGAGCCGCCGCGCCGTGAGGACCCGCAGGAAGTGCCCGTGCGCGACCAGCAGGACGTCGCCGTCGGCGTCGGCCATCGCGGCGTCCACCTCGGCCAGCACCCGGTCGGCGCGCTCGCCGACCTGCTCCGGTGTCTCGCCGGGGTGCTCGGCGGGCCCCCGCGCGACCCCGTCCGTGAACAGGAACCAGCCGGGCCGGGTGCGCTGGATCTCGGGGGTCGTCACACCCTCGTAGCCGCCGTAGTCCCACTCCCGCAAGTCACCGTCGACGCGCGCGTCGCGCACCCCGATGAGCTCGGCGGTCTCCCGCGCCCGATGCAGCGGGCTGACGAACGCGGCTCCGATCCGCTCGGACCGGATCAGCGGCTCCAGCCGGCGCGCCTCCTCCCGCCCGCGCTCGGTGAGGGGAAGGTCCGTCCAGCCGGTGTGCCGCCCGGACTTCGACCACTCGGTCTCGCCGTGCCGGACGAGCAGGAGATCACTCATGAGCCACAGACTAGGAGGCCGCTACTGCCGGTACCCGCTCAGGAAGCGTCCGATCCGTCCGATGGCCGCCTCCAGATCGTCCGCGTGGGGGAGGGTGAGGATGCGGAAGTGGTCCGTCGTCGGCCAGTTGAAGCCCGTGCCCTGGACCACCTGGATCTTCTCGCGCAGCAGCAGGTCGAGGACGAACTTCTCGTCGTCGTGGATCGGGTGCACCTTGGGGTCGATGCGCGGGAACGCGTACAGCGCGCCCTTCGGCTTCACACACGACACGCCCGGGATCTCGTTGAGCTTCTCCCAGGCCACGTTGCGCTGTTCGTGGAGGCGGCCGCCCTGCGTGGTGAGGTCGCGGATGGACTGGCGGCCGCCGAGCGCCGCCTGGATGGCGTACTGGGCGGGCGCGTTGGCGCACAGGCGCATGGAGGCCAGCATGGTCAGGCCCTCCAGGTAGTCCTTCGCGTGCTGCTTCGGGCCGGTGACCACGAGCCAGCCGGAGCGGAAGCCCGCCACCCGGTAGGTCTTCGAGAGGCCGCAGAAGGTGAGGACGACCAGGTCGGGGGCGAGGGCGGCGGCCGAGTGGTGGACGGCGTCGTCGTACAGGATCTGGTCGTAGATCTCGTCGGCGAAGACCATCAGGCCGTGGCGACGGGCCAGGTCGAGAATGCCCTCGATGATCTCCTTCGGGTAGACCGCGCCCGTCGGATTGTTGGGGTTGATGATGACCACGGCCTTCGTGCGGTCCGTGATCTTCGAGGCCATGTCCTCCAGGTCCGGGTACCAGTCGGCCTGTTCGTCGCACAGGTAGTGGACCGCCTTGCCGCCCGCGAGGGTGGTCACCGCCGTCCAGAGCGGGAAGTCCGGCGCGGGGATGAGGATTTCGTCGCCGTCCTCCACCAGCGCTTGGACGGCCATCGACACCAGCTCCGAGACGCCGTTGCCGAGGAACACGTCGTCGACGCCGACCTCCAGGCCCAGGCTCTGGTAACGCTGGGCGACCGCCCGGCGGGCGGAGAGGATGCCGCGCGAGTCGGTGTACCCGTGCGCCTGCGGCAGCATCCGGATCATGTCCTGGAGGATCTCCTCCGGCGCCTCGAAGCCGAAGAGGGCGGGGTTGCCGGTGTTCAGGCGCAGCACGCTGTGGCCCGCCTCCTCCAGCGCGTTGGCGTGTTCGATCACCGGGCCGCGGATCTCGTAGCAGACCTCGCTGAGCTTGTTCGACTGCCGGAACTCCATGCGCCGCTTCCCCTCCGGTATCTGGTGTTACTTGGTTTTACCAAGTGTGCGCTTGGAAAGTCCAACGACACGTCTAGACTGCGTCGCATGCCACCTCGCCGAAGCTACGACCAGTACTGCTCCGCCGCCCGCGCCCTCGACCTCGTCGGTGACCGCTGGACCCTGCTGATCGTCCGGGAACTGCTCGCGGGGCCCCGCCGCTACACGGACCTGCACGCGGACCTGCCGGGGGTCAGCACGGACGTACTCGCCTCGCGGCTGAAGGACATGGAGCGGGACGGGCTCGCGACGCGACGGCGGCTCCCTCCGCCGGGTGCGGCCTTCGTGTACGAACTCAGCGCACGCGGACGGGAGTTGCTGCCCGTGCTGCAGGCGTTGGGGGAGTGGGGGCAGGCCGAACTGGGCGAGCGGCGGCCCACCGACGCCGTCCGGGCGCACTGGTTCGCGCTGCCGCTGCTGCGGGCGCTCACCGGGGACGGGGTGGTCGAAGTCCGGCTGGACGAAGGGGACTTCCACCTTTACGTCGGCGCCGAGGACGGGCCGGTGTTCGGGGACGGACCCGCGCCGACGGAGCCCGACGCGCGGCTCGTCCTGGACACCGCCACGGGTACCGCAATCAGCCGCGGCGAGCTGGCCCTGCCGGACGCGGTGCGGGACGGGCGGATCACCGTGACCGGCGACGGCACCCTGGCCAAGGCCCTTCGGGAGGCGTGAGACCGAGCCCCTGAGGGAGGGGCGCCTGAAGCCGAGTTGTGCGAGGCGAAGGGCCTGCTGGGGAGGGCGAAGGGCCTGCTGGGGAGGGCGAAGGGCCTGCTGGGGAGGGCGAAGGGCCTGCTGGGGAGGGCGAAGGGCCTGCTGGGGAGGGCGAAGGGCC
>NZ_JBSHAQ010000049.1:0-79276 GCF_053611585.1 Streptomyces sp. NPDC054794
AGCGGCAGCGGCAGCGGCAGCGGCAGCGGCAGGGTAGTACTCGCGCAGCGCCGAGCGCATGCGCTCGAAGGTGCGGGTGCGCTCCCAGATTAGGGTCTGATGGGCGCGGGCGACGACCTTGACGGCCTGGGCCTGGTCACTGTTCCCGGCGACCTGCCGCAGTTGCGCGTGGTCGATACGGACCATGTCCGCCAGCGCGTGTGCGTCGCCCTTGGCGCTCTTGGCCCGGGAGGTTGCGTAGCAGCGGCGTGGTGGTGCGGTCGAGGATCGTGGTCATGGCGCGGACCTGCTGCCGGGCTGCCCGTCGGCAGCCTGTGTTCGTTGATCCACGGGAACGGCACCTGCGTGGAAGCCGGCGTTCGAAATGTTTCCGGCATCGCTGCCGGCAAGGCTTGCGCCGGCAGCGATGCTGCCACGGGGCAATGTGCAGCCCCATTTCCGGGAGGGGCAGACACGATGGCTGACTCCGAAAATCCCCGCCCTGGCCCGCTGCTTCTGCCGGACGGACTCCATCAGACGGCTCCGGGATGTCATGGCTTCCACCCTCGGGGCCGCCCCTTTTTCTGCGTCTGACCTGACTTATGGTCGGAGGCAGGGAGACGTCGTGGACGGTGACAGGCCGGCGGACGACGGGCCGGGCGAGGACGAGGCTGCCGAGCCGGAGCTGTGTGACTGGTGCGGTGCCGTGATCGGGAACGGCGCCGGGCTGTGTGCCCTGGTCAGGGACTCTTCCGTCATCCATGCCCACGATTAATCCCGCGTTCGGCGGCGCCCGGATGGTCGTGGCTGCTCTCGCAAGCACCTGCAGCTGGTCAAGGAGCAATCGATCCGTTCCGACCAGATCGCGCGACGTGTGGTTCATCACAGCAAGTTAGATTGCGCGCAATTAAATTGCTCACTAGCGTCTGGGGCAGGACACCACGACACAGGAAGGCGGCACCGTGAACCCCATACGCTACGAGGACTACCGCCCCACTGAACGCCCCACCTACCAGAAGGAGTTGGACGAAGTTGTGAAGCAGGTGGCGCGCCGCACCCGCTCCTCCGTGGAGCGCCAGGCCGTCGGCCGCGCCATCCGTACGGCCCACGGAAAGACCTACGGCCTCCTCAAGGCCATGGTCACCGTTGGTGACAACAGCGGCTTCTACCGCCAGGGCGTCTTCGCCCGCCCAGCCGTGTACGACGCCGTCGTCCGCTACTCCAACGGCCTGGGTCATCACCGCCCCGACCACCAACTGGGTGCGGCGTGCGGCATGGGCATCAAACTGTTCGGCGTTCCCGGCCCTTCGCTGTTGGACGACGAACGCGACAGCGGCACCTTCGATCTCAACCTCATCAACAACGAGGTCTTCTTCGCGAACACCGCCTATGACTACATGGTCATCGAGGACCTGTTCGCCGAACTGCCCGAGGCGCTGGTGAACCCAGCCCGCCGCAAGACCTGGATGGCGGAGTTCCTGACCCGCCGGGGAACGCTCACCGATCCTGACAGCTGGCTGTGGGACGAACTGCTCGCCATGCTGTCGTTCACCACTGTCCCGCGCCGGAACCTGCTGTCGTACACCTACAACAGCATGGGCGCCTTCCGGTACGGCGACCACATCGCCAAGATCCGTACCGTGCCGACTGCCGCGTCCCTGTCTGCCCTCACACACCAGATCGTGGACGTGCGCGCGGACAACGAGGCATTCCGCCGCACCCTGGTGGCCGAAGCCGCAGAGCGAGACCACTCCTTCGCGCTCCAGGTCCAGCTCAACACCGATCTGGTCCGGATGCCGGTGGACAACACCTCCGTGAAGTGGCCCGAGAACCTGTCGCCCTGGGTGACGGTCGCCCGGGTGGATCTCCCGCGCCAGGACGTCGGCGGCAACGACAACCTGGCAGCCGCCGACACCACGTCGATCACGCCCTGGCGATCGCGCGAGGAACACCGGCCCATCGGCGAGATCCAGCGGGTGCGGCAGGAGGTGTACCGGCGCTCGTCCATCGAACGCCACCGCATGAACGGACAGGATCGGCGCGAACCGGCCGGCAGTGCGGAACTGCTGGACTGACCTGCGCGGTTCACCCCCCGCTGTCTGGCACGGACCCCTTCCGGGTCTGGGTCGGCCCATCCCGTCGGCTGCAGGCCTGCTGCTTCGGCGGGCTGAGCCTCGTGCGTTGCGCGGTGATGATCCGCTTGCCCCGGGAGGAACGGCACCCTACGCTCGCGGGCATACCGACTGGATGGTATGCCCGTGAGGGCGGGAAGCAGCCCGAGATGCGCAGAATCAAGGACGTGGTGCCCGGTGGAGTGGCGGCGTTCCCCGAGACCCTCATGCGACTGTTCCGCGGTGAGAACAACGGCAAGCTCGTGCTCAAGGTCGCGGACGCGTAGGGCAGAGCGGAGAGGAAAGCAGTGAAGGCACTGACCTACCACGGTCGCCACGACATTCGCTACGAGGATGTTCCCGACCCGGCCGTGACCAGCCCCACCGACGCGGTCGTCAAGGTCACCACCGCCGGCATCTGCGGCAGCGACCTGCACATCTACCACGGCAATCCGTTCAGCCCGGAAACGGGCTACACACCTGTGCACGAGTGCGTCGGTGTGGTCGTCGAGACCGGCGGCCAGGTCACCCGATTCAAGCCCGGCGACCGGGTCCTGGTGCCCGCCTCGGTCGGCTGCGCCCTGTGCCGGTCCTGCGCGGCCGGGTTCACAGCCCGCTGCGAGCGCGCCAAGTCCAGCACCGAACTCTGCTACGGGGTGAGCCCCCAACTGCCGGGCAGCCAGGCCGAAGCCCTGGCAGTGCCCCACGCCGACGTCAACCTGGTGCACCTGTCCGAGGGGATCTCCGACGAGGCCGCCGTCGTCCTGACGGACAACGCCCCCACGGCCTGGTACGGCTGCCGCCGCGCCCGCATCCAGCCCGGCGAGACCGTCCTGGTCGTGGGCCTCGGTCCGGTCGGCCTCATGGCCGCCCAGTCCGCCGTCGCCATGGGCGCCGCCCGTGTCCTCGGCGCGGACCTGGTCGCAGAACGCCGTGCTTTCGCGGCCACCTTGGGCGTCGAGCCGGTCGAGGGCGAGGACGCGCGCACGGCCATACGCGAGATGACAAACGGGCGCGGACCGGATGCCGTGGTGGAGGCCGTGGGTTCGGACGCGACGATCGAGCTCGCCCTCAAGGCCGTCCGCCAGGCTGGCCGGGTCAGCGTCATCGGGGTCAGCCAGAGCAACGCGTTTCCTTTCCACATGGGACTGGCCCAGGTCAAGGAGTTGGAGTTCGCCATCGGCCTCTGCTCGGTCCACTACGAACTTCCCCCCCTGATCGCCCTCGCCCGGGCCGGCCGGATCAAGCCAGAGACCGTGGTCTCGCACCGGTTCGCCCTCTCCGAGGGGCCCACGGCGTATGAGCTGTTCGCCGGCCGTGCCGACGGCGTTCGAAAGATCCTTCTCGACCCCGCCACCTGACCTGACTCGGCGGGTCCGTCCCTCACGGCTCCCGGACGCTGGTGCCGGGCGGCTTCGTGGGGTGTGGTGCGAGCTGGTCACCGGCGCCCCCGGACGCGTGGGTGTGCAGAGCGTGCACCGGGCAGCCGAGGCACCTGCTGTGCGGATTCGAGTTCGGCGCGGGCCTGCTCCAGTTCGAGCGACAGCTCTGCAGCGATCCGGACCAGTGCCGCGTTGCGTTCCCGTTCGGCGGCCAGCTCCGCCTTGGCGTCGGCGAGGTCCTGCTTCATCACGGCGCTCTGTTCGGCAATCTTCTGAAAGTCGGGCCACGTTCACCTATGACGTATGAAATCCGAACGTACGGGTTATGCCTTCCACAAACGCCCTTTGGGTCTCTGACCAGGCATAATGGGTGATCCGAGCTGGGCGGGGTCCGTAACCGCCACGTCGACCACCATGACGTCGAACGCACCGATGCCTACCCGCCCAGGGTTGCTCGGCATACAGCGCACTGACACCCGGCAGGGGGGCGCCAACCGCGGGCCCGGGCCTCACAGGCGATGCCCTCGCGGTAGACGGGGTGGTCGTCGGCCAGGACGACGCGTATGCGCGAACCATGCCGGACATCGCGATCCCCGGGAGGCGGCCTGTGCGGGGGCGACGCGCTCCGGCCTGAGGGGTGCGACTCGTACTCTCCCCGCCCCAGGGCGGACACACACCGACCGAGTAGCGTGGTCGGCAGGGGCCCGGGCGGCGGATGGTGAAGCCCGTTCTGTCCGACGCGTGAGCCCTATGGACGCCGCAGTGTAGGAGAGGGGTATGCCGGCCAGGACGATGGGCATGCGGTTGGCGGCTGCGGCGACATCCGCCGGTGCACTGTTCGGATTCTCTATCGCGGGAATGAACCAGACGATCGAACAGGTCCAGGTCGGACTCTCCAGCCTGCAGCAGGGGCTCGTGGTGGGCGCGCTGGTCATCGGGGCGCTCCTGGGCTGCCTGGCAGCGGGAGCGCTGACGACCGGCTGGGGCGGCGTCTGATGCTGGTTCTGGCGGGGATCCTGGGCGTCGGGGCCCCCGCGCTCTGTGTCGTCGCTCCTGATCAGAACTTCCTGTTCACCGGACGTCTGTTCCTCGGTTTCGCCGCCGGGTGTCACGTCCGCGGTCGCGCCGGTGCTGCTCGCAGAGCTGGCCCAGGCTCATTGGCGAGGCGCTCTGATCACGGCCTATCAGCTGGCCCTGGCAGTGGGGATGCTGGTCGCGTTCGCCATCGGCGTCACACTGCATCCGGAGCACAACTGGCGGCTGATGTTCGCCGCCAACGCCGTACCGGCGCTGGCACTGACTGCGACGACCCTGCTGATTCAGCAGTCGCCGGCGGACCTCATGGCCCGCGGGGATCCCGGCCGTGCCCGGGCGGTCCTCACAGCGACGCGCAACCCACAGGAGGCGCAGGCGGAGTGGGAGGCCCTGAAGGTCGGTCACTCATTGCCCTCGAAGAGCACGCTGCGCGGCCTCACTGACCCGGCACTGCGCCGCCCTGTGGCCATCGCTGTCGGCGCGGCGCTGATGAACGCGCTCGTCGGTATCCCCGCGGTCGTCTACTACCCCACGCTGGTCTTCGCGTCGGCGGGGGTCGGTGGCAGATCAGGGGCCGAGACCGCGAGTCTCGCGAAGACCTCGATCAGCCACTCGCCTTCCGCGATGTTGATGCCCCAGGCCCCCAGACGCTCGTGACGTCGGGCCTGGCGCCACGCCTCCTCATCCACCACAGGCAGCAGGACACGACCCAGGTGCGCGCAGCGACGCCACAGCATGTCGCGATCGGAGGCCACGGTCGACCCTCCCTAGGGCGAGTGGAATACCTGAGGCCGAGGACCAGCCCGACCGGGCGCCGACCCTCCAACATCCCACTACGCGCAATGCACGTACAGGGCGGAAGATCCCCGACAGCGTCAGGCTCTCATTCATGCCCTGACCGCCGAAGGCCTCGGCGGGCGGTGGATCGCCATCCGGATCGACGGTCGTGACGTCGCGTCGTGGCGCGACGTCAGCGGCATTCCGGCGAACATCATCATCGGCGCCGACGGGGAACCGAATACATGGCAGGTGAACAGCGCCTGCGGCCCTCAAGTCGGCGGCAGCTTCACTCTGCAGGCGGACGGCTCGTTCAACGCCACGGTGGCGCCACGACGGTTCCAGTCCTGCCCCATGCTCACCACGCCGCCGCCCGACCTCCAAAACGCGGTCGCGCGGACCGCCTCCGTCGCCGTGGACGATCCGGATGGTTCGGGCGCCCGAACGCTGCGGTTCCTGGACAGCCACAGGCGGCTCGTTGCCCTGTGGCGCGAGGACACCACGATCAGTTCGCGCGCCTCCATGACGTCCGTATGCAGGAAGGCGCTCGGACGCGAGTCCACCTCTGACGGCACGTTCACCACCGTCGAACACGTCCGCGCCTGGCGGCGACGAGCACCAAACCCGGGGACGTTCTGTCCGACGTTCCCGGCGGCACCGTCGCCGTCTGCTGTTCGGTCACTGGTGGGCGTGCTCTCCTGACCTATCCCGCCTAGGCGGATGAATGTCAGCGCGGCCAGCACACGCCTTCTGGTTGCGGGTAGCCCCCACCCTCAAGATCAAACGTATATACGAGCGAAGCCGCCTGGGGTCGGCCACGGCCGCCCCGGCTCTGCAGCGTTTGCTCAGCGAGGGGTTTGTCTGCGTCGAGCCTCTTCCCGCAGCTCGCCGCCCCACGGCGCACTGAAGAGGGAACCTCTTATGGGGAAGCCACCGCGGTGTTGTCCTTGGCACAGGGAAAGGTGTCGGGAGGAGTGCCCCACGTCGCAGGGTTCTGCCGGTCGGGCAGGACTCCGCAGCTGAGCAGCGTGGCTGTGATTCCGCTCGGTTGGGCGATCTCGCGGATGAACACCGCCTTGTTAGGCGGGTATTTGTTCTTCCCGTCCAGTTGCAGCACGCCGGATGCGCCGGGGTACTGGGACACGCCGTGGGCGGTGAGCCACAGGTAGATGTCGTTGGGCTGGACATCGTCGGAAGCCGGCAGCAGGTCCTCGATGACTTTGCTGACGACACCCATGGTGTCGAAGCCGCCGGCGGCGTCCGCATCGGCGCTGCGTTTGCCGAAGACGGTGGCGAAGTCCTGTGCGAACTGGGCATAGGGGTCCCGGGAGTCCGGGGTGGGGGCGTTCGTCGTCTCGTAGAAGAGCGTCATGTACGGGTAGGCGCGCGCCGTCTGTTCGGGATGAAGCTGGAAGTCGATGGGAGAGCTCTCTGTGATCATCGGGATGGTCATACCTTGCGGGGGCTGGCACTGACCGCCAGCACTCTGCATCGCGTTGAGGAGGCTGGGAAGCACGCCGGATCGGGCGAGGTAGACCACGATCCCGTGCGTCGCGGCGACCTTGTTGCAGACTTCGCTCGCAATGTCCTCCGGTGTGGTGGCCCCGGGCTTCTCGCTGTACTTGATCTCGTCGATACCGCCGTGTCGGCGGTAGGCGGCGACGAACAGGTTCTTGAGGTCCGTGCTGAAGGCCGCGTCGGTCGGGTCGTACACGACCACGGCGTGCGGTGTGCCGCTGGTGAGTTGGCGGACGGCGGGAGAGTGGTGGATGAAATCGGCGAGGACCTGCGCGACTCGCCCGTCGGGTGCCGAGATCTGGAAGTACCGCTGCGGCGAGTCGGGGCCGACCATGGTGCTGCCGGACACGCCGTTGGCGATGACCGGGATGCCGGCCTGGTCGAGTTCCCGGACCGCGGTCAGCGACTCGGGACGGCTCTGGGTGATGCCGATGACCGCGGCGATGTGGTCCTGCCGCTGACGGCTGATGATCATCTGTGCGACGTCCGGGTCCTTCGGCGCTGCGGCGCTGTGTGCCCCGTACTGGAAGTACTGGCCGGTGTTGGCGATGAGCAGGCGGATGGGCATCTTGTTCTGGCGGACCCCGGTGTTGAGCCTGTGCTGCTGGGCGATGGCGCCGCGCAGGATCTGCAGGCCGACCGGCGGGTCGTCGTACACGCCGTTTTGCAGGCTCAGGGGAGCGAGGAAGACGAGGGTGCGGTAACGCCCGTCCGGGATCTGGGCGTTCTCCTTCGCCACCTGGTGCTCCAGGTCCCGCAGTTCCCTTCCGCGGTTCCCCGGTACGGCCAGATCACATTGGCTGCCATCGGTGACGCCCACGCGTTCACCGGTGCTGACCGTGACGCATGAGGCAGGCCCGGGGGGCGCAGTGGGCCAGAGGTAGTGCGGGGCCAGGAGAATACCCGCCGTTGCCGCGGTCATGAGGGGCAAAGCGGCGGGACGCAACCAGTCGAGGGGGTGGTCCCGGCGGGCCATGACGCCCCAATGGGTGTCGATCTTCGTCTTGGCCGTGCCCTCGGTGTCGTCCTCGGCCGGCAGCGTGATGAGGCGCACCGGCTCGTCACTGCCCTCGTTGAGGAACGTGAAGACCTTGTCGGCAGTGCCATTGGGCCGGTCGGGGTCGGCGCCCAGCGGCGCGGCGTAGTCGGGAGGCGGGCCCGCGCAGGCGGCCAGGACGAGCAGCGGCTTGGGCGGATGGTCACCGGCGAGCTCCTCGAACGTGCCGAGGAAGGCGCGGCCCGGGCCGTCCGGGTCGTCGATCTCGGGAAGGAGGACGACGAAGGACCACCGGCGCCGTGCCCACAGATGACTCAGCCAGGTCCTTCCTCGGGTCGCTTTCCGCAGATCGGTCAGCAGCGCGCGCAAGAGGATACGTCGCACCCGCGGGTCCTCCCTGTCCAGCTCGCCGCCCTGGCAGAAGGCGAGCGCGGCGTCCAGGAAGCAGGTCGCGTTCGCTTCGTCCGCGACCCAGCGCAGGCCCCAGTGGCGCAGGTGGAACCGGTAACAGAGTTTGGGAAAGCCGACGATCAGGGCTGCCACGAGTCCCTGCAGCCAGCCGGTCAGGAGATGCTGACCCAAAAAGTCCGCGAGGCGAGCGCAAGCACGCAGCGTTTTCCGCCTGTTGAGCAGCGCTGCATACAGGTCATCGAGGATCGGCTGCTGCTGGGCCTGGAAGTCGCCCGCGCCGCGTTCGCAGCCCAGTACGGCCCGGCAGGTGTGAAAGGCCGGCAACCGCAGTCTTCCCGAGGGCATGGTGAGCTGGAAACGCAGTGCGACTCGGTCGATCGCGGCAAGGAACCCTCCGCCGCACAGTTCCGCGTCGTCGACGACGGCGTGCGGTACCTGGAAGTGAGGGGTGCCCCGCCGTCGCGACAGCCGGTGCTCATATTCCCGGACGATGAAGGCCGGTGCCCGGACATCGCCGCCAGCCTGCCTGGTGAGAATCAAGGCAGGCACCTTCTCGGCACGGGACCGCGTGGCCGCGAACGTGTCGAGCTGACGTATGAGGCGGTCCGACCACCGGGGGTATCGCGGGGCCGGGTCCGTTGGCGCGGGGGCGTTGGGCACGCGGTTCCTCCCTCGGGGAAGCAGGGAGGCCAACATGTCATGAAAGGCAGATGTGAAAATGCGCTATATCAGCCACTGACGCCTAATGAGTGATTCAGACCATTTCCGAGGTGACGGATGGCAGAACCGCGAGAGAGAGGGCACGAGCCGCGTCGAGCGGACAGCCGGAAGGGCGTCGACTTCCGTAGTCGTGCGCTTCTGCGCGGCCGCGATGCGATGGCCGAGCAGGGCGGACCGGGGTGCGGTCAGGGGGCGTCCGGCGGGAACAGCCAAAGCCCCCGATCAAGCCGTTAGCGTTCAATCCTGGAGCATTACCGGCGGGACCCCGGGCCCGCCCCTCGGCCTGCCAGTCCACCGGATGGCAGCGGTGACGATCAACGCCGAGGCCATGCTCATCACACCACTGGTGAGCAGCTTGATCAGCACCGGCAGCAGCGCCTTCCACCACGACAAGTCCGTCCCCGTGACGCCTCGCCAACCGGTCCAGCACCCTCGCGGCAGCCACCGGCCACGGCCAGCGCCGACTCCCGCAGACCAGCACCCGAGGCTCGGCCAAGTCCACGGCCTCCCGCTCCGGATCCAGCTCGTCGGTCCGCGTGTTCCTACTCGCCCTGCCGGTCGCTTGGGTCGCTGCCGTCGGCTCACATCCACTCGCGCGGAGAGGCCACCGGCGATGCGGTCCCGGCCTGCGCACCTCCGCTCGCCCGGCCTGTCAGGCTGGTCGAACACACCCCGGAGGTCTTCGGAACCTTCTACGGACAGGTGACCGAGCCGGTGGTGCGCAAAACAGTGCGTCTTCTGCAAAGTCAGGGCAAGACGCCCTCACCCGTAGCACTTATAGCTGACGTCCCGGCAGATCACACCTGTCCGAGAACCCGACGCGTTGGCCTGGCGCATGGGCGGACGACGGCCCACGCCGCGGCACCCCGGGTCTTCGCACAGGACCGCGACTGCTTTGAGGCCTGGCGAGCGTTCCATACGTAGGACAGCGTAGGGTCGTTGCGGATGCTGAGGAGAAAGCCATGACCAGCGGCGAATGGGTGGAGAGCGCGGCCTGCCGCAGTGCCGAACCGGACGAGCTGTTCGTCCAGGGAGCCCAGCAGAACCGGGCCAAGACGCTGTGCCATGGGTGCCTGGTACGCACCGAGTGCCTGGCCGAAGCCCTCGACAACCGCATCGAGTTCGGCGTGTGGGGCGGCATGACCGAACGCGAACGCCGAACCCTGCTGCGCCGCAGACCCGACATCACATCCTGGCGAGCAATACTCGAGGAAGCGCGCCAGGCATTCGAACACCCCACAGCCAGCTGACCGCAGGGCAGGGGTAACTCGTTTTAGATGGAGGTCGCGTCTATTCGCCGTGCAGGCTACGCGCTCGTCGCAACCCTTCGGCAGGAGCGGCGAAGCAGAGAATCCGGCCTGACCGCGTTGGAAGCAGGTCGCCGCGCCTCGATTCGCTCCGCCCCGGCCTGACGCCCGCAGTGACGACGCTGGCTGCCGAGCTTCTGCAGCGGGATCCCGACCAGCGCCCCCAGAACGGCACGGCAGGTGCAGGAACGGCTCCAGCAACTCCAGGCGGCCCTAGCCATGAGATCAAAGGGCAATCCGACCACGTAAAACGCCCTCTTGGATCGCACCCCAGGCGCACTGCAGCCAGCGGGACGACGCCCGCGACGCCGTCCCGCGACCCGCCCTGGCCCGATCACCCAGCAGCCGTGCACGTCGTCGTGCTCGGCCGAGACAAGCGGAACGGGGCCGCCCCACTTCCCGCATACGGAGCGTGTGCTGGAAGCACTGTAACGTGATCGGCTGTCATGCCGTCTCTGTCCGCGTGGCCACCAACAACCCCCCGCCGTCTGCTCGCTGCCCTGCTCGCGCTACTCGTCGGGTCCGGCGTCGGCGTCGCCGACGCCGTCCCCGGACCCACAGCTGCAGCAAAGAGCGCCCAGGCCGCAACACCCGATCACCTGCGCTACGACGTGACCCTGCGCGCCGATGCCGACGGCACCCACTGGAAGGGACGGCAGCGCGTGTCGTTCCGCAACGCCTCCGACCGGCCCCTGCGCGAGGTGTACCTGCGGCTGTGGGGCAACGGCGTGGACGCCTGCGGAACTCCCGGCAGCCCCTCCCCCGTCACCGTGTCCCGGGTGCGGGGCGGCACGGCGGGCCGGCTCAGTCTGGACTGCACCGCGCTGCGCATCACCCTGCCCACACCTCTCGAGCGCGGCCGGCGCACGGCCGTCTCCTTCGACGTGTCCCTCACTGTGCCCAGACGCAACAACCGCTTCGGCCGCGAGGGCGCGTTCCGTTTCCTCGGCAACGCGCTGCCCGTGCTCGCCGTGCACGACGCGACGGGATGGCACCTCGATCCGTACGTGTCGACCGGTGAGAGCTTCTACACCCTGGTCGGCGACTTCCAGGTCACGCTCGACCATCCGTCGGCCCTCAAGGTCCCGGCGACCGGCCGCACCCGCACCAGCCCCGGCACGCCTGGGCGCACCCTCACGCACAGCGTCGCGCACCGGGTACGGGACTTCGCGTGGGCGGCAGGCCCGTTCCGCACCGCGGCCCAGACCACGCTCGGCGGCGTGCGGGTCAGATCGTACTGGGCACCCGGCACGCCCGCCCCGGGCGTGCGACTAACCCGCCGGGACGGCGCCGCCGCCGTCGACCGGTTCAGCACGGAGTACGGCCGCTACCCCTACGGCGAGCTCGACCTGGTGATGACTCCGCGGTTCGGCGGCGGCATGGAATACCCCGGCCTGGTCCTACTCGGGACCACGGAGGAAGGCAGCGCCGTCGTCCACGAAGTGGCCCACCAGTGGTGGTACGGCATCGTCGGCAACGATCAATACCGTGCGCCCTGGCTGGACGAGAGCTTCGCCCAGTACGCCAACGCCCGCTTCTACGGCTGGGACACCCGCGACTGCTGGGACCCGCACGACTGGCCCGACCAGAACGCTGCGCTCACCAGTTCAATGGCCTACTGGGCGGAGCACCCCAGCGCATACCACCTCATCTACAGCGCTGGCTCCTGCGCCCTGGCAGACCTGGAACGCACCCTCGGCACCGCCACCATGGCACGCCTCGTCAAGCGCTACGCCCGCGACCACTGGTACGGCATCTCCACCACCGCGGACTTCAAGAAAACCGCCCAGTCCATCACCGGCAAGGACTTGACCTCCTTCTGGAAGACCCACCGGATCCGGTGAACACCTGCGGCGATGCCACTCGCCAGTGGGGCGCGGACCAGGCACATCAGCGATGACGCTCTGTCACCACCGAATGTGAGACAAAGCCACGATGACATCGGCTGGCTTCGGCCGGCGCACGGGTGGTTCCGTGGCCGGCGGGGCGTGCGGGTTCGCTGGGTTCAGGAGGTCGGGGCGACGAGCATGTTCTCGGTTCCCAGCCGGCTGGCGAGCGTATCGGTGTACATGGTGGTCTCACCGTCGGACCAGCGGATGAGGAGGTCGTCGGTTTGGCCGTTTCCGGTGTAGTCGCCGGTCGTCATGGCCGTGTCGTGAGTCCAGAGCTTGTTGGGGTTCAGGATGCGCTGCTCGGTGCCGAGGCCCGATGTGGTGGTGCCGACGTAGTTGTCGAGCTCGCCGTCGGTCCAGCGCACCATGAGGTCCCACTTCTGGTTGCCGGAGAACTCGCCGCTGGTCAGGAGTGTGGCGTCCTTCCATGTGTCGTTGGGGGACTTGAGCTTGTGTTCCTGGCCGAAGGTGCCGGCGCTGACGTTGGTGTAGAGGGTCAGTTCGCCGTCGACCCAGCGCACGATCAGGTCGGTGACGTACTGGGAGGCGTTGAAGCGGCCTGCCGCGATCTGGATCGCGTTCTTCCAGGTGTCGTTGGGTTTGATCATCTGGGTACCCGCCCAGTTCAGGCCCTTGGAGCCGACGTCGCCGTAGAGGGTGACCTCGCCGTCGGACCAGCGCACGAGGAGGTCGAACTGGTTGGAGCCGGTGAAGTCGCCGGCGGTGATGGTCGCCGCGTGGGTCCATGTGCCGTTGGCAGCCAGCAGTTGCCGTTCGGGGTCGTAGCCTCCGCGTCCGTTGCCGGGGTAGAGCGTGACCTCGCCGTCGGTCCAGACCACGATCATGTCGCTGTGGCCGGTGTGGCGGAAGTCGCCCGAGGCCAGCAGCTTGGCGTGCTGCCAGGTGGGCGCCGTGCCGGGCAGCCATGGGTCCGTCGACGGCTGGTACGGAGGCTTGCTGTCCACGAGTCGGTGCGCGGCCGCATCGCTGAACAGGTCCTGGGCGTCCTTGCCGTAGATCGGCGCATAGGTCACCCAGTTGTCGTTGGCGTCGTTGCCGCCGCCGTTGTATCCGCCGGTGTTGCCGATGACCTTGCCGGTGCCGGTGGTGCGGTTGTAGTCCTCGATCCACGGGCCGCCGGAGACACCACCGTAGAAGCCCGTGCAGGTCATGCGCATCTGCCGGAAGCCCGGCAGCCGCGACGTGGTGACCGGGCAGCGGACCGGCTCGTGCTTGGGATTGACGCTGTCGGTGCTGGGATAGCCGATGACAGTCACCTTGTGGGTGTAGTCGGTGGTGGAGGTGAACGTCAGCGCTCCCGTGACGTCCTCCACCTTGCCCTGGCTGTTGGCGCCGACCCAGACGAAGGCCAGGTCGAGGTCGGAGGTAGCCGCCTTGGTGTTCTTCTTGTAGCGGGGGTCCAAGTACACCTGGGTGATTGGGAAGACGCCGTGCGGCTGATCGGCGGCAGACTTACCGCTGCGGTACTGGGGCACGAAGATGCCGTGCCTGGCCCCGTCCAGGCCGACTCCGCAGTGTCCGGCGGTCAGCACGATGTCCTTGGCGGCCGTGTGCACGACGCTGCCCGTGCAGTACGTACTCGGGCCGCCCAGCGGCGTGCCGTCGAAGAAGAACGTCCCCACCATCGGGTGGCCGCCGAAATGCTCAGGATCCGGTGTGCCGGACGGCGGCGGCCGGCGTGCCGCGGCCGCACCGTTCAGGCCGTGCCGTGCGGCGGCGGCCGGTGCCGTGACGGCATCGACCGGGACCGCGTCGTCCATGCGGTCAGCCGTCCAGTACTTCTCCTCCTCGCTGAGGCTCGGGCCGTCCGAGGGGATGGGAGGCGCGGTCGGTTTGGCAGGCCGCGTGCTCGTGGACGGTGCCGACGGGGAGGGCGAGGCGGTCGGCTCGCCGGCCCGCGCGATCGTCGACGACGCCGAGGGGGCCGGCAACTCCGACGGCCCCTGGGCCTTTGTGGTGGAATCCGCCTGCGCGGTGGAGGCCGACGGCAGCGGCGTGCCGGTCGCGGCGGACGCCGGCCCGGTGACGAGTATGCCCGCGCACAGGCCGAGCGCGAGGGCCGGAATCCATCTGTATCTGGAACGCAACGAGAAGTCTTTCCATCTTGGAGGAGGCCGAACGGCAAGCGATCCCGAACTCCTCGGAATCACACAGCAGTTCGACATGGAGGTCGGTAACATACTACCGAGTAGTTCTTGACATATCGTCAAATATTAGACAGGCGAGGCGATGCACCGAATCCGTACAGCGACCTGGGCGGCGCTCCCGCTTCTGCTGCCCCTCCTGGCGGCCGGGCCGGCCTCGGCCTCCTCGTCGTCGCCGACCCTGCCCCTGCGCAGTGTCCGTTCGGTGCATCCCGGCGACACCCTGACGGTCACGGCCGAGGACGGACAGGCCGCGTACGGCGACACCGTCAACTCATCCGTGTTCCTCACGGCCGGGAAGCTGCGCATGATGGCACCGCTGCTGACGGCCACCGTCACCATCGCCTGCGACGCCCGCCCCGGCACCTACCCGGTTACCCGGGCCGGAGCCAACGCCAAGGGCCCGGCGGGTCATCCGGCCCCCTGGGCGCGGGTGCACGTCGAACCGACCGACGAGGACGGACGCCGCGCGTGCCGCGACAAGGTCAAGAACATGCCCCCGCCGGACCGCGAGGAACGCTGGGCGGCAAACGACACGTGGCCCCAGTCGCAGTGGGACGTGCGGACCTTCAAAGCCGGCAGCCGCATCACGATCACCGACAACGACGACGAGGGCAAGGACGGGTACATCACCCTCACTTCGCGTGCCTTCACCGACCGGCCCACTCTGCGCGGCGCCCGAGCCGTCCTGACCGCCACGACCACCCTCAAGTGCGACGCCACGCCCGGACTCTACGTCGTCTACCGGCACGACATCGGCCAGGACGGCCCCGACAAACCGTGGGCCCGGCTGCGGATCGCCCCCGCCGCCCGATCGGGCACCTGCTCCGCACAGGCGGCGCGCACTCCCGGGACATCCCGCACCGCGCTGCTGGCCTGGAGCGCCGGCGCTGTGCTCCTCGCCTCAGCCGTGGGTGCAGCACTTCTCCTACGGGCCCGGTCCCGCCCGAAGTCCACCTGAACACAACGCGGTACGAGAAGGGAAAAAGAAGAAGGAGCCGTCGGCAGCCACGACGTGAGCCGCATCAAGGAAGGTACCCACCTGTTGATGGAGTGGACGAAGAGGTGCATGGCCGCACACAGCCGGTACTGGCAGGAGACGCCGCCCGACCAGCCCTGAGCCTCTGTCGACGGGCGCGCCGGGTCGCCAGACGCGCGGGCGGAGCGGCGGCCGGGTCGAACTACTGTTGGGCCGTGGCAACGTATGACTCTCCGACGATCTCCTCACTGCGCAGCAGGACCTCAATCAGGTGCAAACCGACCTCGTGGCCTTGTACGAGCGGCTGCCGTACTCCGTTGAACCGATGGAGGCCTGGCAGCGTTCCGAGGGCTACTGGCTCGCCACGTCCCGCGCATACCCGGAATCGCCGGACTGGTCGGAGCAGGAGCAGCAGGCGGTCGCCGCGCTGCACCCCCCGTCACCCGTTCCGCGTGCGCCGCGTGGCACTCGTGTACTCGGGGCTCGACAAGTGGGGCCTGTACGGGCAGTGAGCCCCAGGCAGCCGCGCGTTGGGTCTTCCCGACAACGTCCGCCCCCTGGCAAAGGCGGCGGCGTCGTTCGTGAACTGGTACGCACTCACCCCGAAGTCGCGTCGAACAGCCCCGGGGCGTCGGCAACGGCCGGGCCGATCCCCAGCCCCGTCCTCGCAGGCCGTTTGGGCACCATCGAATCCGCATCGGGTCGACCGCGGCATTGCCGTAGTCAACCCTGCCTGTGGTGCTGACTGTTAGCTGCTTTTGGACCTGGGGGAGGCGGTCCGGTTACCCGTCACCGACCTGACAACGCCCGCCCGTCTCGTCTGACCGGTTCAAGAGGGCGCGCCGACCAGGACTTCCACCTTGCCGGTGTCGAGGGAGTAGTAGGCGCCGACCACGGCAAGGGCGCCCTTTCCCACGAGTGGGGCGAGGTCCTGGTTGTCGCGTAGATCGGTCGCGGTCAACTTGACCTGGGCGCGGGCCATGGTCTCGACCGGGTCGGCGCCGCCTTCCTTTACTGCCTGCTCGTATGCCGGCTGCAGAGCCTTGACGATCGCCTGCAGGTTGCCAGGCAGCGGTTTGCCGTCACGAATGGACTTGTACGCCGCCTCGACGGCGCCGCAGCGCTGATGCCCGAGGACCACGATGAGCGGTGTGCCGCTCGTCATGGGCCCGTACTCGACAGAACCAGTGACCACGGGCTCGACCGCCTCCCCGCCCGTGCGCATCACGTAAAGGTCACCTAGCCCGGTATCGAAGAGGAGTTCAGGCGGTACTCGGGAGTCGATGCATGCGAGGATCGCCCCGAAAGGCTCCTGCTCCTGGGCCACGAACTGACGCCGGTTCGGATCCCGGTCGGGGTGTTGAAGAACTCCGCTCACCCAGCGCTCGTTGCCTTCCATCAGTCTCGCGAATGCCGCGGCGGGGGTGGTCGGCCGCGCCTTTGGCGGAGCACTGGTCGCCGACGTGGCGACGCTCGTCGATGAGCACCCTGTAAGCGCGACCGTGGCGCCCGCAAGTGCGCCGGCAAGCAGAACTCTACGATCCGGACGTCCTGCTTTATCCATCGGTCGTTCCCCTCGGTGCCACTCAGACACGTCCGTGCGTCTTGACCGGGGCCATTGTTCAGCGTGGTGTGTGCGACCTGGCAGCAGGCGCAAGCGGGCGCGGGCTACTTTGCCGCCAACGGCCCACAGAACGGGTTCGTGCGGCGGCTTGAACGTCTGATGCCGAGGCCCACCCTGACTGGACTGCCGACGGCCGGGTGCTGTCCGCTCTCGTGAACATCGAGCGCGGCCCGCACTGGGTGTCTCCCGAAATGCTGACCACCCGCTGTCGGAAGTCGCGAACGGAGCCAACCTGGCGGTCGCCCTTCGAGGCGGCCGAAAACGAAACGACCACTGCTCGACATCGCCTTCACCGTCCTCCGCCTATGACCCGCGCGCCGCCAACTGAGCGCGACTGATGGCGAACCCCGTCACCCGAAGCGCTCAGTCACACCTGCCGCATCCGATGCTGCGCTCTAGCGGCCCAACGCGTAGGAGGCCGTGCTCGCCGTCTGGCTGCCGTACGCAGCACCTCCGCTCATGCGGAGAGGCCCCCTACATCAGACCGTCGTTGGGTGGCCCGCCAGCTCACCTCCGCTCGCGCGGAGGACTCGCCTGCTCGGTCGCTTGGGTCGCTGCCATCGACTCACATCCGCTCCGGTGGGGAGGATGTGTCCGGCAAACGCGGTGCGACGCGACTGGGCTTCGCCGTGCTGCAGAAGTTCTGCACGCAGTACGGCCAGCTTCCCTGCGGGGCCTACCACGACGGCAGTTCGTAGTACCAGATCACTTGGCCTGGCTGGGTGAGCTGTGTCCTGCAGTTCTCGGTCAGGGGATGGTTCGGGCCAAGGCGTTGTTCGCACGTGCCGAGTAGTGAACCGAACTGCTCGCGTGCTCTCTCGGGTTCACCGGAACAGGCAGTCCACAAGGCTTGCTGATGGAGTCCGGCGAGCGTCAGCTCATGGTCCTCCCCCAGGGCCCGGAGAATGTCCACCGTGGCTCCGGCCGCGAGCGTCAGCGCCTCGCCGACCTGCCCAGACCTCCCGGTGCGGCCGGCTAGTTCAAGGCGACATGTCAGGGTCCACGGGTGATCAGCGCCGAGCCTGATCGCACGGCCCTCGATGACACCGGGAAGAAGACGCAGTGCGAGTCCGGTGTCGCCGGCGTCTGCCGCCGTGCCCACGAGGTTCCAGCGGGCGTCATTGGTGAGGTGGTCATGCACCCCCAGCACTCGGCTTGCGTCCTCATGCAGCTCGCCCCAGAGCCGGACAGCCTCAAGCATCTCCCCGCTCTCCCTGGTCCATACCGCGACCTCGAAGCGGCAGCCCAGGGTCGTGCGGTCATCCGGGCCGAACACCCGTAAGGATCGCTGTTGCGCTTCGAACGCCCGGCCCAGCGCTTCATCGGTTCGGCCGGCGGCACCGATCCATCGGCCCACGGCCAGCCCGGTGTCGATGGTTTCCCTGTCGTCGTCGCCGTACCTGCGCCGGTACTCCTCGTGGATGGCCGTGGTCAGGGCCAATGCCTCCGCGGTGTTGCCGGCTCCTCCGCTCCACCAGGCCAGCGCCCATCGGAGGTAGAGCAATGTGTCGTGGTCGGTATCCGTCGGGGCCGACTGCAAGGCTGTGCGCAGTACCTGACAGGCCTGTTGCAGCTGCCGCATGTCACCGAACACGCGGGCTAGCCCGGCCGACGCTGTGATCGCTCCAGCGTCCACAGCTTTACGGAAGGCGTCTCGGGCCGTCGTATGTCTCGTGCGTCTGATCGCCTCCCAGCCGATGGCCTCGCAGGTGTCCGGGTCTGCCTCCGCGATCAAAAGTTCCCAGATGTCTGCCCATATCGGGACGTTGTCGGGGGATGCGTCGGTGGCGTCGGGCAGGTAGTCGAATACGTAGTGCGCGGTCCCGGACGCATCCAGCGGGATGAGCAGGCTGCTGGTCGCATGCAGCGGGGTTGTCGCCCACTCCATCGCCGCCTCCCAGCTCTCCGGCCGGAGGCTGGGGCCACCTCTGGCGGCCAGGTAGCGCTCATGAAGGACACGCAACAGTGCAGTGGGGAGCGGTCGGACCCATCCCGCGCGGCGCGCGTCGACCGCCGCAGCAACCAGTGCCGCGCCCCGAACATGCCCTCCCTCTGGAGCCCAGGCGTCCTTCCACGCCGTGAGCAGTTGAGGTCCTGCGGCGAGGAACTCCGCGATGCCGTACTGCCCAGCGCTGCGGACCGCATGGACCAGGCGCTCATCGTTGGTGAATACGCGGGCCCGCTCCACCTCGTTCGGCTTCCACCGTCGATCGAGCCGTATCTCATGCGCCTGCGCGAGGACGTCCCGCCCAGTTCGCTGATCAAAGCGGCTACCTTCCTCGGTCATGGCGTCGTGCACGCCGCTGTATCGCGCCCGCTCCTGTGCTCTGATCGTCCCGAGGACGACCACCTCTCGGCCGGTTCCCGACCGTGTGATCCCATTCAGGGTGTACGGAGTCAGGCCGTGAACCCCGAGATACCTCTCGATGTCGTCGAGCCAGACGACAGCGCGGCGATGGGCCCGGAGCGTGGCGATGGCAGTACGCAGCGACGTCTGGTCCGTGGGGGCGGGTGCGATGAACGTGTGCTGGGGAAGAACCGCACGCGCGGCCTCGAACGCCGCTCGCGTCTTGCCGGCGGTGGATTCCCCGACGACCAAGACGAAGCTGTGCGTACGGAGGGCTGCTTCGATCTCCGCGCTTTGATCTCGACGCACAAAGGGAGTGACCCTCGCCGTGACCGTGCGGGCGCTCCCCGCCGGCGCGGAGGGATGGACACCAATCGCGATCAGGTCTTCGATGTCACGGATCCTCGGCACCCGACCACGGGGAGCCTGCAGCAGTTTCTCCCTTGTCTCCAGTGCTTGGCGGGCACCGTCCTCGATGAGTTCCTTGCTTCGCTGTGATGCCATCGCCCCGACAGCTGCGCCCATGGCGACCACGGCGCCTCCCACGAGGCCCGGGAGCAAGCGGGCGAACCAGGAGACCGCTGATACGCCGACCGCGACCAAGACGAGTAACCACCAGCCGGTGTAGCTGGATCCCCATCTCCGCATAGAACCTAATGAGAGCACTCGCCCGAGGTACGAGTCCATAAGCCCCGGCTGGGCCGCCTGCGGCCACGCTGTCGCCAGAGAGTGAGTAGCAGCCAATCAGTCGGAGTCGTCATACGGTTCGGCAAGCCGCAGCCCGAGGTCGGCCAGCCATTCTTGGACCCAGGCCCACAGCTCGCTGATCTGGTCCGGGTTTATCCCGTACGCGGCGTACTCGTGGTCGGAGGTGAAGCCGACCGCCTCGAGCCGGCCATGAAGTTCCTCAAGGTCAAACGCCTCGTCGTGCTGGGCACCGAGCCGCTCGAGTTTCCCAGTCGTGTACTCTCCCGCCCTTCCCCCCGCCGACGCCGCGGCCAGCAGCGACCTGCCAAAGGTTGCCCAGTTCGACTGACGGGCAGCCAACACTCCCCATCGCCCGCACCCGGACCTTCCAGGTGCGGGCGTTGCGTGCAGGGCACTCGACCTGGTGTAGGTCTCCGACGGGGTGGGGTGCGGAAGATCCGGAAGACCATGCTCCATCCCAACGGGCTTGCGGCCTGAGACACAGAGGATCCACTTGAGCTGTTGCCACGTCATACCGAGCGGTCGAAGCGGGCGGCGAGCAGCACGATGTCGTCGTCTCGGTCACCGGGACCGAGCATGTCCAGCACTTCGTCGCACCGTCCCTCAAGCGGCGGTAGCTGGTCCGGCCCATTTGTCTGTGCGGTCGCGGCGAGCTTCTCGCGCAGCTGCTCTATGCCGGTCCACACGTCCCGCAGTCGCGACTCGACCAGGCCGTCGGTGTACAGCAGCAGCGTCGCTCCGGCGGGCGCGTCCAGTTCGACAGCCTCGAAGTCGACTCCGCCGACGCCGATGGGCGCGCCCGGCGGCACCCGCAGCACCTCGGCCCGGCCGCCCAGGTGCAGCAGGACGGGCGGCGGATGAGCGGCGTTGGCGATCGTGATGCGGTGCGAGACCGGGTCGTAGACGGCGTACAGGCAGGTCGCCATGCGGCGTCCCCGAGTTCGCTCATCAACTCGTCCAGGATCCGCAGGAGTTCTGTCGGCTGGTGGACCGTCCCGCTCAGGGCTCGAACGGTAGTGCGGAGCTGGCCCATGATCGCGGCCGAGGTCATGGAGTGCCCCATGACGTCGCCGACGAGCGCGACCCGGCTGCCGGGCAGCGCCTGCGTGCCGCCGCAGCAGCAGAGTCCGAGGGCGCCCGCTCGGACGCCTCGGCCGCCGCGCGCGCCGACGTACGCCGCGGCACGATCGAGGACTTCTCCAGCGCCAGGCGGAACAGGCGGGTCCGCCTGTTCGCGCGGACGCCGCAGGGCAACCACCTCACCGAGGCTCCCGGATGCCGACGGGCCGCCTCGGCGGCCCGCTCCAGCGCCGTGGCAGTGCGCCGGCCCCGACCCGGGTGAGCTTCGAGCCGCCCGCATGCGCGGTACTGGACAGTCATTGCCGGTGCCTTCCGCACCTACGCCATCAAGGTCCTTGTCCCATCGGACCGTTGATCGATAGTGGGAACGACCAGCGTCCGCCCCGGCCCGTCCGTACACAGCTGGATGGTCTCGGGATCGCCGTCATGGCGGGGGTGGTTAGTCGGGCGTCGCGGTGGCGCGGTCTGTGGGAGCTGGGGTGTGGGGAACGGCTTGGTAGGAGGACAACAGACTGAGTTTCTCGGCGTTTTCGGTGCCGGCGTCGGCGTGGTAGACGACGAGGAGCAGGCCGGCTGACCCGGAGACCGCGAGTTTCTCCCGGTTCAGGGTGAGTGCGCCGACCTGCGGATGGTCGAGTGTGATGGATGTGCCTTCGCGGGCGTGGACGTCATGGCGGGCCCAGAGCTGGCGGAAGCGGTCGCTGGCCAGCGAGAGCTCGCCCACGAGCTCGATGAAGCGCGGGTCGTCGGTGTCCGTGCCGACCGACTGGCGGAACCCGGCGACCATCCCGGCGGTGGCGTCCTCCCAGTCGGGGTAGAGGGAGTGTTCGGCGGGATCGAGGAACACGTCGCGCAGGCGATTGTGGCCGGTGACCAGGCGCGGCGAGAGCGCCGCCGCCAGCGGGTTGGCTGCCAGGACGTCGAAGTAGCGGCCTTCCAGGAAGGCCGGCAGCGTCAGTGAGTCCAGAAGCTTGCGGATGCCGGACGGCACGGCCTCCTTACGGGGCCGACGGCGTGTACGGCGAGGCTTGTCAGAGGCCAGGCTGAGCAGATAGGCGGTGCCGTCGTCGTCGAGCTGGAGCACACGGGCGATCGATTCGAGCACCTGGACGGAGGGGTTGCGGTCGCGGCCCTGTTCGAGGCGCAGGTAGTAGTCGGCACTGATGCCGGCGAGCATCGCGACTTCCTCGCGGCGCAGGCCGGGAACGCGGCGGACGCCGAGCTGAGGCAGACCGACACTGTCCGGCGTGACGAGCTCGCGGCGGGCGCGTAGGTAGTCGCCGAGCGTGTTGGTGTCGCGGGTCATGAACAAAAAGCGTAGGCGGATTCCCGGGTGCGTGGCTGGTCCTGTCACCCCCAGGATCACGGGGGCTCTGCCTCAATGCCGCCCCTCGCCGAACGATGGATGGCACACGAGCTGGTTCATCGAAGAGAGGAAGCACCAGACATGACCGTGACACTCATCACCGGGGCGAACAAGGGACTCGGCCGTGAGACCGCCCGCCGACTGATCAAGGAGGGACACACCGTCTACATCGGCGCACGCAGCACGGAGCGCGGCGAGGCGGCCGCGGCCGAGCTCGGCGCGCAGTTCGTACAGCTCGACGTCACCGACGACACCTCGGTACAGACCGCATTGCGCGCCGTCGAGGAGCGCGAGGGCCACCTCGACGTCCTGGTCAACAACGCCGGCATCGCGAACAATGTCGTTGGCGCCGACGGTGTCACCGCCGAGAGCGCGCACGCCGTATTCGAGACCAACGTCGTCGGCGTCGTCCGCGTCACCCAGGCCGCCATCCCGCTGCTGCGCAAGTCCGACAACCCGGTCGTGGTCAACGTCTCCAGCGCGCTCGGCTCCTTCTGGGCGGTCACCAACCACGAGCGCCACCAGTCGCACAACGCCTTCATCGTGTACGGCTCCAGCAAGGCGGCCGTCTCGATGCTCACCGTCCAGTACGCCAAGGCACTGCCCGAGATCAAGGTCAACGCCGTCGAGCCCGGCTTCACCGCCACCGACTTCACCGCCGATTTTCCCGGTGGGCGCCCGGTCGAAGAGAGCGCCGAGGTCATCGTGCGCATGGCGACCATCGGCAAGGACGGCCCCACCGGCACCTTCCACGAGGAAGACCACGAGCTCCCCTGGTAAAGCCGACATCACCGGTGTGCGCAAGGAGGACCGTCCTTGCGCAAAGCACCCACCTACCTTCCCGGCTCGGCCGCCTCGTCGAATACTGCCGCCGGACACCGGTGCAGCTGTCCCGGCGGCCCAGGTCACAGGACCGCCGGGACTTCGAGATCAGCCCAGGCCCTCTTTGACGCGTAGCCGGGTCACAGACCCGCCATGTCCGCCGTGGCGGGATACTCATCCCAGGTCCGGCCATCGATCATTCGGCCGCCGGCCTTCGGGGTCAGCCCACCGACCTGCTTGAAGAACAGAGCTATTCGAAGATCGACACACTGGTCTCGAATGTCACGGACCCAGGCCAGGTCCAGCGGCCGGTGAGCCGGGCCGCTCTCGCCGCCGACGATCACCCAGTCGATCCGCGACAGCTCAAGGGACGGCACTGGTCCAAGCAGCGGCTCCAGCGACAGGAACCGGACAGCCGCAGGGATGCCCCTCAGATGATGGCTCGTGAGGCGCGAGGATCAACGTGAGGTCGCTTGAGCCGAAGCACGATAGCTGTCACAAAAGCAGGGCTGTTGTCACCGCCGCCGGCAGAGGTCCGTTCGGCTGTCGGTGAACGGTGCCTCTGCGGCGCGAGCACCCCGATATTTTCCCGGCGTGGCTGATCATCACGCGATTGACGTCGGAGGCGTCCAACTGGCCTATCAGGTCTCGGGACCGCCGCACGCTCCGCCGCTCGTCATGTTGCACGCGCTGGGCGAGGATGCCACGGACTGGGACATCGTGACACCCGTCCTCGCCCGCAGCCGGCGCGTCTACGCTCTCGATCTTCGCGGTCACGGCCGGAGCGATTGGCCAGGAGAGTACTCGCTACAACTCATGCGGGACGACGTGCTCGGCTTTCTAGATGCGCTGGCACTTGACCGGGTGGATCTGGTGGGGCACTCCCTGGGAGGGATCGTTGCCTATCTGCTGGCTGAAGACCATCCGCAGCGTGTGGGCCGGCTCGTCTTGGAGGACGTCCCAATTCCACGTCCCCGCGGGCGGACCACTCCGACCAGGCCGGACGGGAAGCTGACGTTCGACTGGGAAATGGTGTTGGCCGTCAGGCAGCAAGTCGACACGCCCGATGCGGGATGGCTGGAGCGCCTCAGTAACATCACTGCCAAGACCCTTGTCGTGGCCGGCGGGCCACGCAGTCACGTACCCCAGGAGGGCATCGTCGAGTTGGCCCGTCGTATTCCTCACGGGCAAGCCGTCACCATTCCGGCCGGGCACTTGATCCACAAAGCCGAACCGATGGAGTTCACGAAGGCCGTTCTGACGTTCCTGCAGGCGGAGGAAGAACCCTGCGCTGCACCGGAAGCATGAGAGCTCAGCAGCCGCTGGCAGGTGGTCACCACCTGCGGGCCACAGCCGAGCGCATCGGTTGCGATCTTGCCCCGGGAGGGCGACCGCCAGGCCGCACTCCGGCGATGCCGCCGCCGATGTTGAAAACGTTGCGTTCCTCGGCCGCCCAGGAGGGCGACCTCCAGACGAGGAGGAGTTGGACCACTCCCCCATGCGGACGATGTTGCGATCCTCGGCCGCTTCTGCCATCAGACCTCCCGTGCTGCTCGGACATGTCGCCGCAGACGGCCGACGCAAGGCCACCTCGCCACCCCGGTGTTCGATCCCGGTCACACCAGCCGCGGGACAGGAGCGTGACGCAGTTCACCACGAAAGGGTGACAGGGTGTTGTCGCGGGCAGCTGCGAACGTCAACGGCATGACGATCACAGATGAGGACTGTCTCCCCGAGACACTGGCGTTCAACGAGCAATTCGAAGCTGCCGCCGCGAGCCGCCCAGCGCGCGGGCAGACACCGAGCGCACCCACGCTGGCGCTCCTGCGGCGCAACCGGCTCGGTGGCGAGACGCCGCCGGTGAGACTGCCGCATGGCCAAGACAGCATCGTCGAGTGCGGAGTGAAGGTACGAGTCTTCGTGCCGGACCACGTCGACGGCGTGTACCTGCACCTCCACGGAGGCGGCTGGGCGTTCGGGTCCGCGGACGGACAGGACGAGCGGCTCTGGCGGCTCGCCCAGCAGGCACGGCTTGCCGTGGTGAGCGTGGACTACCGCCTCGCACCGGAACACCCGTTCCCCGCCGGGCCCGACGACTGCGAAGCGGCTGCCCGATGGCTGGTGAAACACGCCGCAGCCGAGTTCGGTACCCAACGGCTGCTGATCGGCGGGGAGTCGGCCGGTGCCCACCTCAGCGTCATGACGCTGTTGCGCCTTCGCGACCGGCACAACATCACCGACGCGTTCCGAGCGGCCCACCTGCTCTTCGGCCCCTACGACCTGTCGATGACACCAAGCCAGCGCAGGTTCGGCCCCCGCCAGCTGCTGAGCAACACCGACACGCTTCAGGGCAGCTATGAACTGTTCACGCCAGGGACAGGGGAAGCACAGCGCCGTAGCCCGGAGATCTCGCCCCTGTTCGCGGACCTGGCCGGGCTGCCACCCGCCCGGATCGTCGTCGGCACTGAGGATCCGCTGCTGGACGACTCACTGTTCCTGGCCCAACGGTGGCAAGCGGCGGGCGCGCGCGTGCAACTCGGCGTCGTCGCCGGCGCGATGCACGGCTTCACCCTCTTCCCCCTGACCATCACGGAGCGGGAACTACGGCGACAGCGGGACTTCCTGGCCTCCGCGTGACGGTAGCGTCGCCGTCATGAACCGCACTGCCCGGCTGTACGCGCTGGTGGAAGAGTTGCGCGCGGCGGCGCCGCGGCCACTGACGGTCGCGGCACTCGCCACGCGGTTCGAGGTCAGCACGCGCACGGTGCAACGCGACCTTCAGACACTGATGCAGACCGGTATCCCGGTGCGCTCCATACCCGGGCGAGGCGGCGGCTGGTCGATCGACCCGGAGATGACCCTGCCCCCGATCCACCTCACCGCCGATGAAGCCTCGGCACTGACCGCCGCCCTCGCCGCGGCCGACGCCTCCACCCCCTACGCCAGCGCGGCCCGCACCGCAGCCCAGAAAATCGTGGCCTCGATGACCGGTCCCGCCTCGGCTGCGGCCCAGGAACTCGCCGCACGGATCGTCACCCTGCCCACACGCAGCGACTCCACGATCCGTACCGCGGTGGAACAAGCCCTCGCCAACAACCTGGTGCTCCGGCTGTCCTACACCGACGCGGCAGGACACAAAAGCAACCGCGTCGTGGAACCGGCCGGACTGCTCACCGCCGACGGCCGCTGGTACCTCATCGCCTGGTGCCGCACACGCCGCGCCGGCCGCGGCTTCCGGCTGGACCGGATCGCAGCAGCGGCTCCAACCGGTGAACAAGTCCAGCCCCATGACCTGACCGAACTACTACTCGGCTCAGCCGCCGCCGACGCAGTACAACCCGCCGCACTGGCCCCACTCACACCCCGACCATGAGAACCCGAAGGCACCAACCAGGCGAACCTATGTGGTCACAGCACCAGCGCGTCCTGCCAGTGTGCCGCCGACCAGTGGGCAGCAGCACGAGGACGCGTTGTCTCCCGGCTTCACACCCCATTCATCAAATTTTGATGGTGATGCAAGATTTAGCCTGGAGATCGTGGTCTGAACTCAGCTCGCTGATTGAGATGCACGCAACAGTGCGGAGATCGCATCGGTCATGGGGCCTCCCCCCACCAAGCCCACCAAGAGACCGCGGCCTGACACGGCAAGGTTTCCCCAAGGGGAACCCGGTGGGCTTCGATGCAAGCCGATTACGCCCGCCCGCTCCCGTGCCACCACACGCCCCACGAGGGCGAACTCGGCCGAGGCGGGCAGGTCAGTTCATCACGTGGACCTGTCAGCAGCTGTGATGATGAGGTTGGGACGATGCACAAATGACTGATGAGATCCGGAAGACATACCTGCAGGCCGCCGAGAAGGCGGTGCACCTGCTGGCCACAGAGCAGGTAGCCCGACGCTGGGAGACCGAGTCCGTGCTCCCCGGGATGTCAGTGGGTGGGCTGGCCGGCCACCTTGCGCGGAGTGTCCTCCAAGTCGAGTGGTTCCTCGACGGTCAGGTATGCGGCGCAGAACCGGTGTCACCGGTTCGATACTACGCCCGGCTCGCAGATACGTCGTTGCCGGACTCTGCGCTGAACGTCGGGGTGCGTGCCCGCAGCGAGGAAACTGCCGCAGCCGGCCCCGCTGTTGTGGCTGAGCAGACCCGGGCAGCGTGGCTGCGACTGTCGCAGCGGCTGAGCATGGAGTCGGCCGATCGGCGGGTGGCTGTCCTTCACCGGCCGGGAGAAGAGATGTTGCTCGACGGATACCTGCAGACCCGTTGCGTCGAGCTGGCGGTGCACATCGATGACCTCGCGCTCAGTGTCGATGCGCCATGCCGAGTGCCCGATGCTGCGCTCGCCATCGCTGTGGACGTGCTCGTTGCCGCCGCCCGGGACCGGCACGGCGACCAAGCCGTGTTGCATGCGCTCGCCAGGCGTGAGCGTGACGTTGACCAGGCCCTGCGCGTGTTGTAGGTCTACCGCACTACAGACGGATTCCGGAGTGGCCCTGGGTTGGTCGGGGCCAACTGTGCGACGAGCACGAGCACGACGGCCGTGATAATCCAGCGGCCGGGACGCGCGAGTGCCCGCGGCTAGGGGCGGATCTAGCTGACCACCGGTCCGGGCCAGCCCGAGGCCCGAGGCCAGTAACTCCGCCCTCTGGGCGGCACCGCGCCGGCAGGCGGGAATCCCCCGGCCTCCGGGCCGGGGAGGACGTCAATTCTCCCAGCCGACCGTCTCCGGGAGCGGGTTGTAGAAGATGGTCGCACCGACGTTGGCAAGGCCCGTCTTCACACCATAGGTCGAGGGGCCACTGAACAGTGGAAGGAAGGCGTACTCCTGGAGCGCCTTCCGTTCGACCTGGTTGGCTGCCGCGGCCTGCTTGCCGAGGTCGGCGATCTTGGTGGTGGCGCGGATCTGTGTGTCCAGCGCGGGCGAGCCCGCACCGGTGATGTTGGAGACGCGGTCGGAGCAGTAGAAATCGCACAGGTAGCGGGCGCCGAACGGATCCATCGAGCGGTTCCCCGACACGAACAGATCGAACTTGCGGTCACTGAGGATTTTGGAGAAGTCCGCCTCGTCGGCCTTCTTGATGTCGAGGCGGATGCCCACCGATTTCAGCATCGCCGCGAAGGCGCCGGCGGTTGCCTTGTCCAGGGGGTCGTCGCCGAGCAGCGTGTAGCCGACTTCGAGTTTCCTGCCGTTCCTGACCCGTATACCGTCTCCCCCGGGCTTCCAGCCCGCCACGTCGAGTGCCTTCCTGGCCTCGTCCGGCGCGTACTTCAATACGGCCGAGACGTTGTCCTCGTATCCCTTCTGGAAGCTGTAGAGGATGGCGGAACCGGGCAGCGGCTCCTTGTAGTCCAGGCCCTGGAACTGGATCTTCGCGATCTGCGTACGGTCGATGCTCTCATCGACCGCCTTGCGCACGGCTTTGTCGGCAAGGACGGAGGACTTGGTATTGAAGTACAGCGAGTACTCGAAGGGGCTTCCGCCACGGCGGATCTCTGTACCCTTGAGCCCCGTGATCTGCTTGAGGCTCTCGGCGTCGACTGCGGAGACGTAGTCGAGCTGCCCGTTCTTGAAGGCGTTGATCGCCGCGGTCGACTCCAGGTTGACGTAGATGCGCTTGTCGAGCTTGCCCTTCCTGCCCCACCACCGCGGGTTACGGACGAACGTGATGTTGCCCGAGTGGGTGTCCCACTTGCCGACGGTGTACGGCCCCGCGCCCCACTCCGGGTGTGCTTTCTTGACGTAGGCCTGGTTGAAGTTCTCGACCGTTGCGGCCTTGGGGTGCAGGAAGGTGGTGAACAGGCTCGACCAGGAAGGGTCGACCCCCTTGAAGGTGATCACGGCCTGTTTGGCATTCCTGCCCTTGTCGACCGAGATGATCTGGTCGTAGCCGTCCGTGGAGGAGGCGGCGTAGGCCTTGTCGGAACCGTTGTTGGCCTTCCACGTGGCCTTGATTGCGGTCCAGTCGATCGCGGTGCCGTCGTTGAAGACGGCCTTGGGGTTGATGGTCAGCGTGACCTTCTGGTTCCCGTCTTCCACGGAGACCTGCACGTCGCTGAAGTAGTCCGGGTTGTACTGCACCTCACCGGTCGGCGAGTAGGTGATCGCGTCGGCGTTGTACCAGGCCCAGACACGGGACGCGGTCAGCGTGGCGTTGACGTTGAACGGGTTGCCCTGGTCATCGAAGGTCCCGACCGTGGTGTAGGTGCCCCCGTCCTTGATCCGGTCATATGGCGTGGGGTTGTAGTCGGCGACGGAGGATGCGACCGAGGGAGTGTTCTTCGCGTCCGACGCCGCGGAGTCTTTCCCGGATGAGGACTGGCACGCGGTGGTGGTGACGGAGATGGCAGCTATGAGAGCGACGGGCAGGGCCAGTCTTGCGCGCATGACGGAGAGTTCCTTACAGGTCGGTGAAGGAGAACATGGACGCGGCAGCAGCGCCCACGGCGGGCGCGGGCGGGCATTCGGGAAGAACGTGGTCCCTCCGATCGCCAGGGGCGGTGTTCAGACGCCGTGACAGGCGTACTGATGGCCGGGGAGCCCCGCCGCGGAAGTCGGTACGGGGGGCTGCGTGCGGCAGCGGTGCCGCAGCTCTTCGCCGGCAAGGCGGTACAGCGGGCAGCGGTCGACGAACACACAACCCGCGGGCATGCGCGCGGCATTCGGCTGCTCGCCCTCCAGCACGACGCGTTCGCGGGTGCGTTCCCTCTCGGGGTCGGGTATCGGGATCGCCGACAGCAATGCACGGGTGTAGGGGTGCTTCGGATCGGAAAAGATCGCCTCGGTGTCCCCCGTCTCGACGATGTGCCCCAGGTACATCACCGCGATGCGATCGGAGATGTACCGGACCACGGCCAGATCGTGGGCGACCACGAGGTAGGCAAGTCCGAGTTCACGCTTGAGCCGCGCCAACAGGTTGATCACCCCGGCCTGCACCGAGACGTCCAGGGCGGAGAGCGGCTCATCGAGCGCGAGTAGCTTCGGCTCCGTCGCCAAGGCACGGGCGATTCCGATCCGTTGGCGTTGGCCTCCGGAAAGTGCGGCCGGGAAACGGTCACTGACCGAGTCGTCCAGACCGACCAGGGTCAGCAGTTCCTGGACCCGTGCGCGGATCGACTCGCGATCCCGCCCGATCGCCCGCAGGGGCTCGGCCAGCAGGTGGAAGACGGTCATGCGAGGGTCCAGGGCCCCCAAGGGGTCCTGCATGACGATCTGTACGTCCTGCCGCAGCTCCCGTAGGCGCGTGCCGGATCCGACCGTGCCCACGTCGGTGCCGGAGATCTCGATCCGGCCCCCTTCGGGCCGTCTGAGCCGAAGGATCTCCATCAGCGTCGTGGTCTTGCCGCTGCCGGACTCACCCACCAGACCGAGCGTCTCCCCGGCGCGCAGCTCGAAGCCCACCCGGTTGACGGCGTGCAGCGTGCCGACGCGGCGCTTGAGGAGGGCGCCCTTGGTGACCGGAAAGGTCTTGACGAGATCCTCGACACGGAGCACCACCTCACCGGCCTCCGCACGACCCGAGGACGCAGGTCGGCCGACGGGCGCAGCGTCCCCCGTCGGATCCAGGGATCCGTCGGCGATCTCGGCGGCGCGCTGGCAGGCCACGTGCCCATGCCCGGGGACACGGCGCAGCTCCGGTTCGTCGGAGCGACACGCGTCGAGAGCGACGGCACAGCGGCGTGCGAACGGGCAGCCGTCCGGCAGGCCCACCAGGGCGGGCGGCTCGCCACCGATCGGGAGCAGGGGACGGCGGGCCCCGCCGTCCACGGTCGGGACGGCGGCCAGCAGCCGCGCGGTGTACGGCATCGTCGGCCGGCGGAAGAGTTCCCCCACACCCGCATGTTCAACGAACCGGCCCGCGTACATGACGGCGACATCGTCCGCGTGGCCCGCGACGACCCCGAGGTCGTGCGTGATCAGGACGAGACCGGCGCCGGTCTCCTCCTGCGCCAGCCGCAGCACGCCGAGGATCTGGGCCTGCACAGTGACGTCGAGTGCGGTGGTGGGTTCGTCGGCCAAGAGCACAGATGGCCTGTTGGCGATGGCCATGGCGATGACCACGCGCTGGCGCATGCCGCCAGAGAACTCGTGCGGGAAGGCGGCGGCCCGGCTGCGCGGGTCGGGGATGCCGACGAGATCGAGCAGTTGCACGGCCTGTTCCCAGGCTGCCCGCTTCGTCAGATCCTGATGGACTCGCAGGGCGTCGGAGAGCAGCCGGCCCACCGAGAAGATCGGCGTGAGGGCGGACAAGGGGTCCTGGAAGACCATGCCGATGGAGTTGCCTCGTATCTCCGAGAGCGCCCGGTCGTCGAGGCCGATGAGGTCCCTTCCGCCGAGCAGCACCTGGCCGCGCAAGTCGGCGGTGGGCGGCAGCAGGCCCATGATGCCCATCGCGGTGGCCGACTTGCCCGAGCCGGATTCGCCGACGATGCAGAGGGTCCGGCCCGGCAGCAGGTCGAAGCTCACGCCGCGCACCGCCTCGACGGTGCCCGCCTCGGCGGGGAAGGAGATCCGCAGGTCCCGCACGGAGAGGACGGGGACGGCATCGTTGGGCGGTGCCGGGTCGAGCAGCGGGGTCGCGAGGGTCATCGTCGGCCTCCTGCCGAACCGGTCACTGACGTGGGGTCGAGGGCGTCGCGCAAACCGTCGCCGATGAAGGTCATCGACACGGTGAGCAGAACGACCAGCCCCGCGGGGAACGCAAAGAGCCAGGGCGCGCTCGTCATGGTGCTCGCGCCGTCCGCGAGCATCGTGCCGAGAGAGACGTCCGGAGTCTGGACGCCGAACCCCAGGAAGGAAAGGGCAGTTTCGCTGAGCACGGTCGCCACGACTCCGAGCGTCAGGTTGACGATCAGCAGGGAACCGAGGTTGGGGATGATGTGGCGAAAGATGATGCGCAGGGGGCCGACCCCCATGAACTCGGCCGCCTTCACGTAGTCGCGTTCACGCAGTGAGGTCGAGACGGACCAGATCACCCGCGCAGTGGGCAACCAGCCGAACACGGTCAGCACGACGATGAGGACGCGCCAGTCGCCGGCCAGCCGGTGGGACACCAGAGCGAGGATGAGGAACGAGGGCACGATCAGGAGGAAGTGAATGACGGCGAGCGTTACCCGCTCGACCCGGCCGCCGAAGTACGCGGCGCCGGAGCCGATGATCGCGGCGAGGACGATCGTCAGTACCGACACGCTCACGGCAATCACCAGCGAACGCTGGAGCCCGTGCACGGCACAGGCGTAGATGTCGTTACCACCCTGGTTGGTGCCGAACCAGTGGAGGCTGCTCGGAGGCTGGGTGAGCGCGGTGAAGTCGGCGTCGGTGTACGCGTAGGAGGTGAACCGGCCGCCGAAGGCACCGAACAGCACCAGCAGCACGAACATCACCACTCCGACGACGGCAAGGCGGTTGCGCAGGAAGCGCCGCAGATAGAGCCGGCCAAGCCCGGTGTTCGAGTGCTTCCGCGCGGTCGCTGCCGGTTCCGGCGCCTCTTGCTCCGCGGTCACACGAGAGGGCGCGTCGGTGGTCACGTCAGCTCACCCGCACTCTCGGGTCGAGGAAGACCGTGGTGATGTCCGCGAGGATCGCGCCCACCGCGGTCAGAGCTGCGGCGAAGGCGGCCGTCGCGACCGTGCCGTGTACGTCGTTCTTGCTGATGGTCTGGATGAAGTAGCGGCCCATGCCGTTCCAGCCGAAAACCGTCTCCGTGATGACGGCACCGGTGAAGATGGCCGGCACGCTGAACGCCACAGAAGCCGCCGTCGGGATGAGCGCGGATCTCAGCGCGTGCCTGCGGATGGCCTGGCTGCGGGTGAGCCCGGTGGCCTGGGCGGTCCGTACGAAGTCGGCGTGGAGCGTATCGAGCAGCAGTGAACGCTGCGTCAGGTGGTAGCCGACGTAACCCATCAGCGTGAGCGTCAGCGTCGGCAGGATCAGGTGCAGCAGGCGGTCACCGAGGGTAGGAAGCAGTCCTTCGACGTCGGGTGAGTTCTCCCCGGCGACGTAGAGGAAGTGCAGCCCGGCGTGCTGGTTCAGCCAGATGGCGACGAAGACCACGGCGAGGGCGGCGACGGACGTGGGAACGTTGAACACCACGATGGACACGGCCTGCGACACCCGGTCGGCCCAGCCGTACTGCCGTGCGGCGGTGTAGACGCCGAGCGCGACACCGATCCCGACGGACAGGACGGTCGCGACGACGACTAACTCCGCGCTGACAAGCGCCCGGTAACCCACTTCGCCGTTGACGGAAACGCCGGTGGGGGACCTGCCCCAGTCGAAGCGCAGGGTCACCGAGGTGAGCCAGTCCCACCAGCGGTGCACCAACGGCACCCTGGGGTCCAGGTTGTACGGCGCGAGGGCCCGGTCGATCTGTGCCTCGCTGCGGACGGGTCGCAGCTCCCGGAAGTTCGACCGCGGATCCAGGAACCAACTGGCCAGGAAATAGGTCGCGTTCGTCGCGACCACGATCATCAGAAGCCAGCCGACCGCCTTGCGTGTCACATAGCGCACCACGCGCGGCACCTCCTCACCACACACGGGATGTGCGCCTCGAGAGCGCCGGGGAGACAGGTCGAATACATGCGCGGCGAAGCTTTCTGCGGGTACGGAACGGAGCCACGAAGGGGTGAGCGCCAGCTTGGTCCGTACTTTGCTGCGGCACCAGGTTTTGCCTGGTGCCGCCATGAGGTCGACATGTTGCCGTAGCACACGATCCGAAATACGACCCAATTCGGATGATCTTGATGTGCCCGGGCGTTACGTTCTCACCGACTCTTGGCGGAGCTTGAGCCAGCACCGCCGGGCAAGGCCTGTACAGGCCCCCGGGCCCAGCGGTGCGCGGTCACCACCCGGTCAGCCGTCCAGCTCGCCGAGAAGCGCCCAGGTGCGCCACTGGTCCGCCTCTCACGCGATCGGTGCGCCCGAGCAGACGACCTGCGTCGCCCCGGCGTCGCGGTATCCCCCCACCTCGGCCGCGACCCTGAGGGCCGGGAGCATGTGTTCCTTCAGGGCACGCGCACCAGCCGCATAGGGCTGTATTCCGTCCGCCGGTTCACCCCTGGCACGCAGGGCCTGCAATGCCATGGCGGCGACGAGCAGAGGGACACCGCTCTCGGCAGGCGGGGCGAGTATAGCCATGGTGCCGGTGAGCAGCTCGCCGTGGAAGTCGGCCCTACCGGTCTGTGGCCCGGCGCTCGCTTCGCACAACCACCATGTCCCCGTAACGCTGGCCCATTGACCGGGTCTGTGGTGCTTGTCAGCATCAGAGCACGACGTCGGCGAAATGTCCCCTCGACCGGTAGCCCGCCCTCGGTACCAGGGCTGCCACGCCGGCGTGTGGCCGACTCCGGACAGAGGACCAACGATGCTGCCACCGCTCATCGCGACGCCGGGACAGCGTCCTGTTCGTGACCGGCTCGACGGTGCGGCTGCCGTGCTGCGTGCCGTACTGCACCAGGGGCCGCTGGCTCGCACCGCAATCATCCGGGACACGGGGCTGAGTGCCGCTGCCGTTTCGCGGCACACGGCCGAACTGCTCCCACTGGGACTCGTCTGGCAACCGCGGGAGACCGAGCAGCGGCCCCGGCCGGGACGCCCCCGCATCCCGCTCGACATCGACACGTCGCATCAGGTCGCGGCGGGCCGCCCTGCACATCGCCGTGCCACGGCTCACATTTTCTCTCACTGATCTACGCGGACGTGTCATCGCTCGTGAGCTTACGCCGCCGATCTGTGTACATCCTTTGAGGAATCCAGCACTAGGCCGATGGCCGTACAGTCCCCGTAATCGCCTACTTCAGGTCGCGGACAGCGGTGGCAGCGGCCGGGTGGCGATCTCCTGCGCTTCGGCGCGCGGCAGGCCGAACATGCACAGTAGGCGGGCGGCCAGTTGATCGGTGACGCGCTCGGCATCGAGGTCGGGGCGGGTCTCCAGGAGGTGCAGCACTCCGAGCAGGGCGCCGCCGGCCATGGCGACGGCGGTATGGGGGTCGTCGATGTCCAGCCGCCCACGGTCGGCGGCGGCCTGCAGGTCCCGCATCGCCTGCGGGGCCAAACCGCTCTCGGAGGTCAGATACGGCATGCCGGTGCGCGCGAGGATCCTGGCCATCTGCGGGTGGGTGCGCTGCAGTCGGCCGGTCAGGCGGACGCTGGCGGCGAAGACCTCCGCCGGGTCCTTCAGGTCTCCCACGACGGAGTCCAGAAGTGCGCCGTGTTCCTCCAGGGTGAGGGCGACCGCGGCGTCGAACAGCTCGTCCTTGCTGGTGAAGTGGTTGTAGAACGAGCCGAAGCCGACGTCCGCCGCCTCGGTGATCTCCTGGATGCTCACGTCGGCCCGCCCCTGCTCGGCGAGAAGCCGCTGCGCGGCGGCGACCAGTGCGGCCCGGGTGCGTGCCTTGCGCCGGTCCAGGCGGTTGGGGGCCCGGTTGCCGGCCCTGCCCTGTCCGTCGGTGCTCATTCCCACACTCTACCGAACAGATCAGTGCTGATTGTTACATCAGTGTCTCTTGACGAGTGCATCATCTGGACTGATTCTTTCATCACCACTGACCGGACACAGCTCGCGGGGGCCGGCCGGTCGACGCCATCCCCCAACTACGGAGAGCCGATGAGTATCCAGGTCGTCCGCACCGACTGCTGGTGGGTTGAGATCGCGACCGACGACGGTGTGCTCGACCTGGGCGAGCAGCGCACGGTGGTGCGCGCTCGCTGACGACTCCCGGGACCCCCGCCCGGGACCGGCCGGCCCGGCTCCCCGTACCGGGCCGGCCACCTGACCCCATCCCTCACCCTGCAAAGGCGCACCGGTGACACACACACCCGCCGACCTGCTGTGGCCCGCCCACGACGGCATTGCGGAGCTGCCCGCCATCGAGGCCGTTCCACTGCACGAGCGCGGCCTTCCTGCCACCACCTACGACACTGTGCTCCGCGCCGCCGGCCTGTGGCCCGACCATCTGGCCGCCTACTTCCACACCGGCGGCACCACCGGGATCCCCAAGCTCGGCGCGCACACGCACGCCGACAAGGTCGTCGACCCCTGACCGGGTGCTCTTTCGAGCCGTCCGGCCCCTCGCACCGAACTCGCCGTCACCATCTTCACCGCGAGTACGACCGCTATCCCCGCCTCGATACCGCCGACCACGGCGCCATCGGCCGCGGCAACTCGCTCCCCCTGCTCCCTCGCCTTTCCTGACGACCGTCCCCGTCCACTGGCCCCGAGCCGCGCCATCCCACGGAGTACCCCATGAACGACATCGACGTGCCCGTCCTCATCGTCGGCGGAGGCGGCGCAGGACTCACCGCCTCCATGCTGCTCAGCCGCATGGGCATCGAGTCCCTGCTGGTCACCGCCTGGCCCAGCACCTCCGTCCTGCCCAAGGCCCACGTCCTCAACCAGCGCGCCATGGAGGTCATGCGCGACGCCGGCGTGGCTGACACCATCTACGCCGCCTCCACCCCGGCCGAGCAGATGTCTTACACCGCCTGGTACGTCGGCCTGGCCGGCGACCACGAGGACTACGGCCGCCGCGTCGCCAGGATGGAGGCATGGGGAGCAGGCGGGAACTCACCCGAGTGGCTCGCGGCCAGCCCCGAGCGGCAGGCCAACCTGCCCCAGATCCGCCTGGAGCCGGTCCTGCGCGCCCGGGCCGAGGAACTTGCGCCCGGCAGGGTCCGCTTCCACCACGAACTGACCGGACTCGCCCAGGACGACGAGGGCGTCACCGCCACTGTCACCGACCGCGACAGCGGTGAGACGTACCGGGTGCGGGCTCGCTACCTGCTGGGCTGTGACGGCGGCCGCACCGTCGGACCCGCCGTGGGCATCGCGCAGGAGGGTGTGCGCAACCTTGCCCGCGTGGTCTCCTTCCACCTCTCCGCCGACCTGTCCCGCTGGGCGCGCGATCCCGACGTGCTGATCCGCTGGCTGTGGCTGCCCGACCTCGGTATCCCCGGCGTTCTTGTGCCCATGGGCCCCGACCACTGGGGACCCGAGTCCGAGGAGTGGGTCTTCCACCTCAACTACGGGCCCGATGACGGCCGCGCGCTGGACGACGAATCCGTACTGGCCGACATGCGTACGGGACTGGGGCTGCGCGAGGCGGACGTGACGGTCCACATGATCTCCCGCTGGTCCCTGGAAGGCGTGGTCGCCGACCGCTACCGCGCCGGCCGCGTCCTGATCGCCGGCGACGCCGCCCACCGCCACCCGCCCACCGGCGGCCTCGGCCTGACCTCCGCGATGCACGACGTCCAGAATCTCACCTGGAAACTCGCCGCCGTCCTGAACGGCCATGCCGGTGACGCCCTGCTGGACACCTACGAGGCCGAGCGGCGTCCGGTGGACGCGACCAACGTCCACCGCTCGCTGGAGAACGCCATGAATCACATCGCGGTCAACGCCCTCTTCGGCGGCGGGCCACAGGCCGGCAAGAAGGCGAACTGGCGCCAGGCCCGCCGGCTGTGGAGCGGGGACCCCGCCGACGCCGACTTCCGCCGCGCCTTCCTTGCCACCGTGGCCGCCCAGTCCATGGAGTTCAACGAACTCGGCGTCGAGTTCGGCTACGCATACGACTCCGCGGCGATCGTCCCCGACGGCACCCCCGCACCCGACAACCCCGATTCCGTCCGTGTCTACAAGCCCGCCGCCCGCCCCGGCCACCCGCTCCCCCACGCCTGGCTGGAGGACCTCGACGGCAAGCGCCTGGCCCTGGCTCGCCTGGTCCGCCCCGGCCGCTTCCTGCTGATCGCCGGGGAGGACGGCCAAGCCTGGTGCGAAGCCGCCGCGAAGCTCGCCGCGGTGAGCGGACTGCCGCTGGACGCGATCCGCGTCGGCCACCTCGAAGGCGACTACCGAGACCTGCGCTCCACCTGGACCGCCGCACGCGGCCACACCCCACAAGGCGCGGTCCTGGTGCGCCCGGACCGCTTCGTCGGCTGGCACACCCAGGGCTCGGCCACCGACCCGCTCGCCGAACTCACCACCGCGCTCGACACCCTGCTGGACCGATAGGGGGATCCACCGACGCCGGTGCCACCCGCTCCGCCGACCGCGGCCCCGGTCGGCGGAGCTACGCCCGGCTCTTCCCACCCGCACTCGCCTCCCGGACCTCGCGACAGCGCCGCACCACCGCCGTCGCGTGGGCCGCCAAAGGGACACGCCACAAACGACCCGACCCCCCGCCCCTGCCCCCGCCTCCGACGCCCACCAGGCCTGCACAGCGAACAGGGCGTCCTGCACGGGGAACACCCCGGGCCGCGCGACTCAGCCCGCCATCAAAGTCGTCGACCTGGACCGCGCCGAGACCTTCGCCCACGACTTCGGTTTCACCACCACCGCCCATACCGATGACACCCTCTACCGGCGTGGAGGCATGGCCGGCAGCCACTGCCTGGTGATCCGCCGCGGCCCCCGTCTCCCGGTTCATCGGCCCCGCCTTCCAGGCCGCCGCCGCGCCCTCGACCGGCCGGCCTGATCCACCGACCTCAAGGTCCGGGCCCTCACCGAGTACGGCGGCGGCCGCGCCGTGGACATGCTCGACCCTTCCGGCATCCCGGTCCGCGTCGTACGCGGCGGCACGCTGTTGTCCTCACCACCACCGAAAGCGACCTGCTCGTCTACAGCGAGCAGATCGCCTCACCGGCCGATACTCACGGGCTTCGACACCGCCTCTGACCCGGACACCTCGCCTCACGCCGGCCGGCGGCTCCGGGCCGGCTTCAGCTCTTGCCTGATCAGGCCCCAGCGAGACGGGGGAAGAGGGCCTCTGCGCTCCCGCGGTTGATCGCATCGAGCTGACCGGGCGCGAAGCCGTCGTAGCCGTCCAGCATGGAGTCGAGGAGGACGCCGGTCTCGTCCGGGGCGAAGGGGAAGTCGCTGCCATGGAGGATGCAAAGGGCGTCGTGGTGCGCCGCAGGTCCCCCGAGGACGAACGGCGCGTCCTGGTCAGCCTCACCGACGAGGGGGCCGAGCGGCTCGCCCTGCTCGGTCCCGGCTGCGGGAGCGCCAGAGCCAGGCCTACGAGGCGTTCACCCCGACCGAGCGAACCCAGCTCGTGACACTCCTGCACCGCCTCACCGAACTGGTCTCCGACTCCGCTACAGGCTGATCCGGTCCCGCCCCGGCCAGCCGGCAGGGAGCCCATGCCGGAACGGATGCACGACGTCATGGACTTCGTGCACATCGACGTGGGCCTGCCGGCCCGCCAAGCGCCGGGAGGCGGCCGACGGCGCGGTCCGGGTCTCGCGCCAGGGCTGGTCACGGGACGACGCCCGCGACGGAAGCCGCAGGACGGCACCTCACGCTTCACCGCCACCGGTCGGGCTCTTCTCGATCTCCACGTCACGTGCTCGACCTGAGACGGGGTGAGGCTCAGTGCAGGCGTGGAGGCGAGTCGACCCCTTCGTGAGCCGCGATTGTCGATGCTCTTGACCGCCGCCGCGAGAAAGAACTGGCAGCCCGACCCCAGGATCCCCCTGGATGTACTGAACGAGTTACTCGGCATGCCGATCAGTACGGGCGATGTCCCCGCGCACAACGGCTGGGCGATCTCCCCGCGAGCCTGGAGTCCGACCACTCCTCACGTAGTCCCTGACCTCGAACCCTCGTTCCCAGGACTGAGGCGATCTCCAAGCCGACCAAGCCGCCGACCAACAGAACCCGCTCCGCGCCTCCCGCCGTTCGGCCAACCCAACCTCGCCCTCGCCGGTACGCAGGGGCGAAAAGACATCGTCGCGGCCAAGGCAAGGACAGCCGGCCTGCCGAGGGGGCTGGCTACGGGCAGCTCGCACCGAAGAGCGGAATCCATTGGTACTCGTGCGCGCCAGTCACACGGTCAGCTACGTCACTTCGACATTTCCATACGACGTATGGTAACAATGGAAGGGCAATTCCATACGCCGTATGGAACTTGTTCGCTCGGACCACGCCGGGCGCCACACATCGCCTGACAGAACCGCCGTTGGCACAGCTCACGCCACCGGGAAGGGAAGATCATGAAGAAGCTCACGAAACGCATCGCCCTCACTGTCTCCTCCGTTGCGGTCGCCGGTGTCACCGTCCTCGGGGCCGGGGGCACCGCTTCGGCCGCGCCCCTTGCATCCGCGCACGCCCCGCGCCCGACCGAAGGGGGCGTGGCCGCTGATTACAGCTGGGACCACGGTGTCGGCTACCTGCTCGAGCAGGGCTACTCCTGCGACGAGACCCGCGGCTGGCACCAGGACCACCACGGCGCCGATGCGACCCGGCACGACTGCGACGGTCTCTTCTACCGCGAAGGTCACTTCTACCGCCGGGAGGGCGAGGGACACGGCTGGAAGTCGGACAGGCCGTACCACCACGATGGCAACCGCTTCGAGCACGACGGCCGTGACAGGGACCACCACGACCTGAGCCGTGACGACCGGTGAGGCGGGTACTGGTCGAGGCCGTGAGGCCGTGCTGTGAACGCCGCGCCACCGTGCAATGCGCCGGTCCCGTCCGGCGCCCGCGGCCTGCTGTACCGCCTCCGCACGCGCTACCTCTTCGCCACCGACCGGCGTGAGGCGCCGTCGAGCCACATCCAGGAGTGGAAGTCGATGAAGAAGTCCTTGAAGGCCGTAGAGCGGCAGGTGAGCGTGCAGCTGGTCGTCTCGCGCGCCTACTCATTGCCCCTGTGCATACGTCTGCGGTACGAGCCCACTGATCCCTACGTCGTCCGTACCGTTTTCTTCGTCGACTGTGACGAGCCCGTCGAATGGGTTCTGGGGCGGGACCTTCTGACTGATGGCCTGAAGGGTTGCGCAGGCTGTGCGGACGTCCGGATCTGGTCGGCCGTGGGGCGTGGTGACCAGTGGATGTACATCGCCCTCGGGTCTTCCGCGGGCACCGCCTTGCTCGAGGTCCCCGTGCGGGACATCACGTCCTTCCTTCAGGACACGGAGGCTCTGGTGCCACGGGGTACCGAGTCCGCACACATCGACTGGGATGCCGAACTGGCACACCTGCTCCCCCACGGCTGACCGCCGACCGTCCATGCTCTGAAGTCAAGGAACCAGCGTCATGCCCCAGTACCAGCTCCGTGTCTACACCCTGCGCAGCCCCGAGGCGCTCTCCGCCTACGAGAAGGTCTGGGCCCAGCACATTCCCGGTATGTCCAAGCACCGGATCACCACACACGGCGTCTGGACGGTGCCCGCGGCGCCCGGAAGCGGCACTCCCCGGCTGTACGCCCTCGTTTCCTACAGGCACGCCGACGACGTGCAGGAGCGGCTGGAGGCGTACCTGTCAAGTCCTGAATTCCGCGCGGACATGGAGGGCTTCGACATGAGTCAGATCGTCGGCCTCGACGAGACCCTGCTGACGCCCACCGTGGACTCACCCTTGCGCTGACGGTCGGCCTGCGACGAGTGACGCGGCCGAGGGACCGGCATCCGGCGTGCGCCAGTCGGCAGCGGCCATGGACGAAGGCGGTGAGATCGGCGGTGGCGGCCGGTCGGTATCTCGAGCGGCGGCCGCGCGGGATGTGGTCGCTACAGCCAGAGCGCTTTCGGGCGCGGTGAACGGCTCGACGGACGGTGATCACGGTGGCCATGAGATCGGGCGCCCGCCCAGTTGCAGCGCCCCGCGTAATGGCAGTTCCGCCATGCACAACCGACGAAGTGCGGCTCGCAGGGTGACGAATCCGCGGAGCGTGCTGAGCGGACCGGACGACGGGTTCGCCGATGCTCGCGCCGCCGTGACTGCGTCACCTGCCGGGAAGGGCGGTGACCGTCAGCCGGTCGTGGACGGGAGAGACCCGCCGGCATGGGAGAAGTGGACCGCTGGGCTGCGGCCGGCCGAGCAGCAGGCCGACTGACAGCGGTGGTGCCCCTCCCCCATCGCCCGCCCATGCCGCTCCTGGCGGCACGGGCGGGCGCAGCTGCAACGGTGCTGGGGACCGACCGGGTCGTCAGGCCCAGGCGACGGCGTCCTCAACGGGGACGCGGGGCAGCCTCGGGAACCACGGGTCGGCACCGGGATGACCGATGTTGACCACCAGATGTGAACGCCAGCTGGTACCCGTGAAGAACTCACCGTCCACGCCGGCCCTGTCGAAGCCCGCCATGGGGCCGGCCGCGAGGCCCGCCGCGCGCACCGCGAGAAGGAAAACCCCTGTCTGCAGTGCGGAGTTGTAGCCCGCGATGCTTTCGCGCTTCTCGGTCTGGTCGGCGAACGCCGCTCGCAGCATCTCGCCGCGGGCCGGGAAGACGGTCGGCATCTGGTCGTGGAAGTCGACGTCGTACGCGAGGATCGCCACGGCCGGCGCACTGAGGGTCTTGGCCCTGTTGCCCTCGTCGAGATGCCGGACCAGTCGCTCCTTGCCCTCACGGGTGCGCGCGAAGAGGACACGCAGAGGCTGGCCGTTGGCTGCGCTCGGCGACCAGCGGGCGAGCTCCCAGATCGTGGCGAGTTCGTCGTCGGTGACAGCCGTGGTGGCGAAGGTGTTCGCGGTGCGGGCTTCGGTGAAGAGGATCTTTCGCCCGGCATCGTCAAGGACATCGAGAGGCTGTTGTTCGCGGTCGGTGATGCTCACGGTTTCTCTCTTGCTTGGTGTGAGGATGGTGTGGTGTCGGAGCAGGGTCTCCGCTCCGAGGGTCAGGTGTGGTCTGTCGACCGCTTCTTGCGCTCCGCGCCCAAACGGGCGAAGTAGGCGATCAGTTCGGGGTTGTCGACGGCTCCGGGGTTGAGGACCTGCTCGGCGGCAGCGCCCTGGAGGAGCCGCTTGACGGGAACCTCGAGCTTCTTGCCGGTTTTCGTGTGAGGCAGGGCCGGTACGGCGAGGATCTCGTCGGGGACGTGGCGGGGTGAGGCGCCGGCGCGGATCGCGTCGCGGATCCGCTCGCGCAGCCCGTCGTCCAGGACGGTCCCTTCGGCGAGGACCACGAAGAGCGGCATCCAGTAGCCGCCGTCGGGTTCCTCCGCGCCGATGACGAGGGCCTCGGTGATCTCGGGGAGGCGTTCGACGATGTCGTGGATGTCGACGCTGCCCAGGCGCACGCCGTTGCGGTTGAGGGTGGCATCGGAGCGGCCGTGGACGATGACCGAGCCATGGGAGGTGTGGGTGATCCAGTCCCCGTGCCGCCACACGCCCGGGTAGGCGCCGAAGTAGGCGTCGCGGTAGCGGCTGCCGTCAGGATCGTTCCAGAAGTAAAGCGGCATCGACGGCATGGGCCGGGTGACGACGAGTTCGCCGACCTGGTCGCGAACCGGCGTGCCCTCGGAGTCGTAGGCGGCCAGTGCCACGCCCAGGTTGGGGGCGGACAACTCCCCTGCCCAGACGGGGGTCGTGGGTGCGCTTCCGGCGAAGCCGGAGACGACGTCCGTGCCGCCGCTGGTGGAGGCCAGTTGGATGCCTTCGCCCACGTGGTCACGGACCCACGGGTAGGTGGATGCGGGCAGGGCGGAGCCCGTGCATCCGATGACACGGACGGCGGACAGATCGTGCGCGGAGGGTTCGATGCCCAGTTTGGCCGTGGCCAGCAGGTACTGGGGGCTGGCGCCGAAGACGGTGACCCGGTGGCGGGCCGCCTGCTCCCACAGGATGTCCGGGCGGGCCTGCGGCGCGGGGCTGCCTTCGTAGGTGCAGGTGGTGGCTCCGGTCAGCAGGGTGGAGACAACCAGGTTCCACATCATCCAGTGGGTGGTGGTGTACCACAGCAGCCGGTCCCCGACGCCCAGGTCGCAGTGCAGACCGAGGGTCTTGAGGTGCTCCAGCAGGACCCCTCCATGGCCGTGGACGATGCCTTTGGGCAGGCCGGTGGTGCCGGAGGAGAACACGACCCACAGCGGGTGGGCGAACGGCACCGGGGCGATGGCGAGGTGTTCGACGCGGGTGGCCGCTTCCTCCCAGGCAACCACCAGCCCCGAGGGTTCGCCTTCGGGCCAGGTGAGGCCCACGTGGTCCACGAGCACCGTGCCCTTCAGCGTCGGCAGGGCGGCGGCCAGCTCGAGCGAGGCGGTACGGCGGTCGTGCGTGGTCCCGTTGAAGAGGTAGCCGTCCGCGGTGATGAGCGCGGCCGGTTCGAGCTGGGCGAAGCGGTCGGCGGCGGCCTTGGGTGCGTAGTCCTGGCCGCACACCGACCACACCGCGCCGATGCTGGCCGTGGCGAGGAAGGCGATGATGGCGTGGGGCGTGTTGGGCAGGTAGCCCACTACCCGGTCGCCCTGTCCGACGCCCAGGTCGCGCAGGGTGGCGGCGACGGAGGCGACCTGGGCGCGCACCTGCCGGCCCGTGATCTCGTAGCCGGCTCCGGTCTCGTCCAGCGCGGTGATCGCGGGCGCGTCCGGGTGCAGGTTGCGCACCGCGTGGTGGGCGTAGTTGAGGGTGGCGCCCGAGAACCAGCGTGCGCCGGGCATGGTTTCCTCGGCCAGCACGTGCTCGTACGGAGTCGTCGTGTCGATGTCGAAGTACTGCCACACCGCCTCCCAGAACCCTTCGAGGTCGGTGACGGACCAGCGGTGCAGAGCCTCATAGTCGGTGGGTTCGTCAACTCCCTCGGCGCCCTGGTGACGTGCGGCCCACCGGGCGAAGTCCGCGATGCGGCTGCGGGCGGCCGCCTTCGGGTCGGGAGTGAAGAAGGGGGCCGGGTACGGCGTGGGGTGCGGGGTGGTCATGGTGTGGTGCTCCTCGGCGGGGGAACGGCCCGGGCATCAGGCGTACGGCGGCCCGTGTGCAGCAGGGGTGCCCAGGCGGCGGTGCCGGTGAAGTCGCTGGTGCCGGCGGGGACGGTGTCCATCACGACACGGTCGGGACGCAGCAGGACGGCGTCCGAGCGGCCGCTTGCCAGCCAGGCGGCCAAGGTGCCGTCGTCGCCCAGGTCGTCGACGTGGATCGGGGGTGCGCCCAGGGCGGTGGCCACGGCCGTCATCCGCGCTGTGGGCGGTACAGCGGTCAGGACGGCGAAGGAGTTGCCGAGGACGTCATCGAGGCGGACCACCCCGCCGTCGTGGCGTACCCAGGGCTGCGGGCAGAAGGTTCCGGCCAGTGCGCGGCCCGCCGGCCGGGGGCGGCGCCGTACGAGCGGGCCGGCGGTCAGAGCGGGGCTGAGGTCGCGGCTCACTGCCGCGGTCACGCCGGGGATGCGGCAGGCCGTTCCCACGAGAGTCCGGCGGAATGCCGCACTGCGGCCCTGGCCGCCTGTCATGGCCCAGCCCACGGCGACCGCGACGCGGATCAGGTGGCGGGCGTGCGGCTTGCGCTCGTGCTCGTAGGTGTCCAGCAGTCCGTCGTCCGCGCCCTGTCGCAGGACGCGGGCGAGTTTCCAGGTGAGGTTGTAGGCATCGCGCAGGCCGGCGCACAGGCCCTGCCCGACGAAGGGCGGCGTGAGGTGGGCGGCGTCGCCCAGCAGGAAGACGCGCCCTTGGCGCCAGCGGTCGGCGAGGCGGGCCCGGAAGGTGTACTGCGCCTGCCGGATCACCTCGAAGTCGTCGTCCTCTGGCCCGTCGGACGGCAGATCCAACCAGGGGGCGACCAGCTCGCGCAGGCGCTCCCGGCCCTCCGCGCCGTCCAGGCGCTCGTCGTCGTCCAGCCGGAACTCCCAGCGGTAGCGGTCCTCGCCGACCCGCATGTAGGTGGCCGGACGGGTGGCGCAGCAGATCTGCTCGGCTCCCTCCCAGCTGTTCACCCGGCGGCTGGTGCGCACGTCGATGACCCGCCAGCTCTCCTCGAAATGCAGGTCCTCCCAGGCGGCACCGATGGCCTCCCGAGTGAGGCTGCCCGCACCGTCGCAGCCGAGGACGGCGTCGGCCCACAGGTGCTCCTCCTCGTCGCTGCCGTCGCGGCGGAAGGCCACTCGCACCGGAGCCGTCCCGTCGGCGGGCTGCGTGACGGACACGGCCTCCACGCCGCCCCACAACTCGCATTCGGGGCGGCGCGCCAAGGCGCGCCGCAGCAGGCGCTCCAGCTCGGGCTGGTCGAACATGTTGGTCTGCGCGAAGCCGTGGTGGCCCTGCAGGGATCGCGGGAACTCGGTGATCAGGCGGCGCCGCGGATCCAGGAGCCGCAGGCCCGGCGCCGGGCGCGAGACGGCTGCGAACTCCTCGTGGATGCCGACGCTCTGCAGGATCCGGCAGATCTCGTCGTCCGCGACGACGGCGCGTGGCAGGGGGTAGATGTCCCGGTGGCGTTCGAGGAGCAGGCTGCGCACCCCGTGCCGGGCGAGCAGGAGGGCGGCCGTGACCCCGACCGGTCCCGCGCCGATGATCACCACCGGTCTCCGGGCTTCGGCGCTCACCTCGCGTCCGCCACAGCGGTCCGCTGCTCACCGAGGTCGATCCGCCCGTCCGGGGTGGCGATCGTGGCGGTGATGAGGTCACCGTCACGCAGGTAACGCGGGTTCTTGGCCTGGCCCTTGAAGAACGCCTTCCACCTCGCCGCGGGCGGCAGCAGCGCACTGATCTTCGCGACCGGCGCGGGCGGGGCCTTCAGGGCGGTGCCGCCGGGGGTGCCGGTCAGCAGCAGATCGCCCGGGTCGAGGGTCTGGAAACGGGCGAGCAGGGTGAGCGCCTGCGCGGGCCGTACGATCATGTCGGCGAGCGTGCGGTCCTGACGCGGTGCGCCGTTGACGTTCAGCCGCAGCCGCAGGTTCAGCAGATGGGCGAAGTCCTCGGGCTCCAGCAGGGCCAGGTACGGGCCCGTCGGCGTGAAGGTCGGGTAGGACTTGCTCTCGTAGAACTGGGTCTTGGTCAGCTGGACGTCGCGGGCGCTGACGTCGTTGGTCAGGACCAGACCGGCGACGTAGCGCGGCAGGTCCTGCTCCTCGACGACGGTGCCCACCGGCAGGGGTGCGCCCATGACGAGGCCGAGTTCCACCTCGTAGTCGAGGAACCTCACGTGCGACGGGCAGACGATCGTGTCGTGGGGACCGCTGACCGAGCCGGAGGCCTTGCGGAAGAAGGTGGGCGGGATGTCGCCGGTGAAGCCGGAATCCTTGGCGTGACTGCGGTAGTTGACCATCTGGGCGACCACCCGGCAGGGGGTGGTGACGGGGGGCAGCGCGACCATGTCGACGACGGGCGTGCCGCTGTCGGTGGAGGCGGCGGCTTCGCGGACCGCGTCCCGGTCGGCGAGCAGTTCCGCGGTGGTGACGGCCTTGGTCTCGATGCGGACGGCCCGCTCGTCGCGGACGACCCACCAGCCGTCGGGGGTGCGCAGGACGTTGGTGCTCATGAGCTCATCGCTTTCATCAGGCCCAGCAGGCGTGCGGGGTCGAGTTCGTTGTCGTCGCGCAGGGCCCTCATGACCTGGCGCAACTTGGCCGGGGACGGGCTCGTGCCCAGGAAGTCACGCGTGACCGGCGGCCCCCACTGGGCCAGACCGCTCGCCGACATCGGCGCCCACCCCGGTTCGAGGTCGCAGGAGAACAGGTCGCCGTCGGCGAAGTGCTCCAGCATGAAGCGGTCGGGGTCGCGCCAGTAGTCGAAGAGCTGGCTGCCCTGGATGTGCCGGCCGATTCCCCAGCTGCGCTGGTAGCCGCGCTCGGCGAGGTACTCGCCGCCGGCGGCGATCGAGTCGAGGTCGGTGACCTGGTAGGCCGAGTGGACGTATCCGGTTCCGGGCCCCAGGTGCAGGGCCAGCGTGTGGTGATCGACCGCCACGCTGCCCTGGTCACAGCGGATGAATGCCATGGTCGGCCCGCGCTGGCGCTGCCCGTCCAGGAACAGGAAGTCGGACACGATCATGCCGAGCGTGTCCAGGTACCAGTCCAGAGTGCGAATGAACGACCTTGTCTCCAGCACCACATGACCGAGGCGCTGAATGCGCGACGGCTCGCGCGGGGGCCTCTGGGTGGCGTTCGTACGACGGTGGTCCGTGCCGAAGTTCAGGATCAGCGGCTCCTGCTCGGGCAGCGCGGGCAGCTGCTCGCCGCAGTACACGACGCGGACCGGGAGGCCGGAGGGGTCGAGCAGCGAGACCGACTTCCCCCCGCCGGGCACGTTGATGTCCCGGACGGTATTGCCGGTGGCTGCGGCCAGCCGGTCGAGGTCGGTGCGCTCGGCCGCGCGGAACGCCGGCCCGACGAAGCGGGATGCATGCCCACGCCGGATGACCATGCAGGGTGGGCCCGCGAAGGTGCCGCGCAGCCAGAGTGCCTCCTCGGTGCGGGCGGCGATCGCGAAGCCGAAGTCGCGCGCGAAGACCTCGGCCCGGTCCAGGTCCGGCTTCTCGAACTCCAGCCAGGCCAGGTCCGCCGCCTTGATCACGGGGTTCTGGGACCGGCCGGGATGTTCGCCGCGAAGGGCCCCCTGCTCACTGTGGAGGTCTTCGTGAGGTGTCGGCGGAGCGGCCTTGTTAACGGAGGTGTGGGACATGGTGTCCTCCAAGCAACACTGCTGTAATGAGGAAATCATCAGCTTTGCCGAACCTCATCGTCAATAGGCTGAAGGCGAAATATTGAGGATCTCATCAGTAATGGCACACCCATCGCAACGGTTGTTACACTCGCCGCATGCCGACGTCTGCCCCGCCCAAGAACCGCTTCGAGCGCCGCCGCGCCGAAACCCGTCACGCGCTCGTCCGGGCGGCGCGGCAGATCCTGGCGGAGACCGGGGACACCAGCGCCAGCATCCAGGCCATCGCCGAGCGCGCGGACGTGGGTTTCGGCTCCTTCTACAACCACTTCGAGTCCAAGACGGAGCTGTTCGACGCCGCGGTGACGGACGCCCTGGAGGAGTTCGGACAGCTCATCGACGAGCGAGTGGGAGGGATCGACGATCCGGCCGAGCTGGTCGCCGCCGGATTCCGGCTCACCGCCAGGATGGCCGACTCCCACCCCGAGCTCACGCGGATCCTGCGTGACCGCGGTCTGGCCTACATCCACTCCGACCGCGGTCTCGCCCCGCGAGCGCTGCGCGACCTCAAGATCGGCATCGCCTCGGGTCGCTTCGACTGCGCCAACGCGACCACCGCGCTGTCGGCCGTGGGCGGCACCCTCATGTCCCTCGTGGCGCTCCGGCTGGCCCGCCCCGACCTCGACGGCGACGAGGCCGCAACAGATCTGGCCGAAATGGTCCTGCGCATGCTCGGCGTCCCTGCGGACGACGCCCGTGAGATCACCCGGCGCCCGCTGCCGGACCTCGACTGACGGCTGAGCAGGCAACACGTCTTCGGAAACCCTTGTTTGTCATACGCGGGCGTAGTCCCGGAAGGAGCTTGGCGACGTTCTTGTCGGTGATTCGCCGCCAGGTGGTGCCGCCTGGCTGCTCCGCGGCGTCCACTGAGGCGATCTGCGCGGCGACCAGGGTCCAGCAGTAGTCGCTCCTGTACAGCAGCCGGTCGCTACCGAACGCCCGGACGAGGGCCGTGACCTGCTGCGGGAACGGGGTTCCGGCCATGTCGAACCACAAGGTGGGCCGCGAGCATCCCGGCCACCCGCCGCCTGGCCCGCTCCGGCCGACCGGCGCCCACCCGCGTCAAGCGGTCCGCGGCCTGAACAGCCCCGGCCGCACTTCGGTCAACCAGCCCGGCCGCCCCACGCCCGCGGCCACAGCACATGTCCTGGTGTCCCGTTCGGGTTGACACGTCGGTACTCATGCGACGGGAGTGATGACGGCCCGTCCTTGGATCTTGCCCTCGTGCAGGAGCTGGTAGGCCTCGCCGGCGCGTTGCAAGGGGAAGTGCTCGACCAGCATCTTGATCTTGTCCTGCGGGCGAGGGTGATCACTTCCATCAGTTCGGTGAGGGAGCCCCAGTAGGGCGAGGCGACCGAGCACTCGTGCGGCGGGCTGGAGAAGTCGACGGGCAGGGCTCCGCCGCCGAGGCCGACGATGGTCAGGTGGCCGAGCATCCTGGCCACCTGTGCAGCCATCCGCAGTGTCGGGTCTGTGCCGACCATGTCCAGCACGAGCTGAGCGCCCTGCTGCGCCGTGATGTCCCTGATGCGGGTGATCGTCTCGTCGCCCGAGAGCAGTGCCTCGTCGGCTCCCATGCCCTTGGCGGTTTCCAGTTTGCCGACGTCGGTGTCCACGGCGACGACGGTGGTCGCCGCGCTGAGCGCGCGCAGAATCTGGATGGTCATCTGGCCCAGGCCGCCGGCCCCGATCACGACGGCGGTCGCGCCCGGTCCCAGCAGGTGCAGCGACCGTTTGACAGCGTGATAGCTGGTCAGTCCGGCGTCGCTGAGCGGGGCGGCCTGGCGAGGGTCGAGGCTGCCCAGCGCAATGAGGTAGCACGCCGCCGGGACCAGCAGGTACTCGGCCATGCCGCCGTCGTGACCGCCTCCCAGGCCCGGTCCCTGACCACCGAGGTCCTGGCAGTAGTTCTCCCGGCCCTGACGGCAGTTGGCGCACACCCCACAGCCCCAGGAGCCGTAAACAATCACGGGGTCTCCCGCCGCGAACCCGGAGACAGCCGGCCCCAGTCGCTCCACCCACCCCGCGTTCTCATGGCCGAGCGTGAAGGGCGGATGTGTGAAGCCGGGCAGCGGTGCGTGTGCCTGCATGATGTGCAGATCAGAGTGGCATGCACCGGCACCCCCGACCTTCACCAGGACCTGCCCCGGCCCGGGCTCGGGCACCGGCACCTCGCGCAGCTCGGGCGGCTGTCCCCAGCCGACGAGTTGAAAAGCCCGCATGGCGATCCTTTACACACCGGATCAGTCGCGGATGCCGTCGATGTCGACCAGGACGTGGCGCGGGCCGCGGAAGATCTGGTTGTGCCGGTACGGCGGCGGGTCCTCGACGAGCCGGGGGTTCTGCACCCGGCGGACGAACTCGCCGACCGCGACCTGGACCTCGAGCCGCGCGAGCGGAGCGCCGAAGCAGAAGTGGATGCCCTGACTGAATCCCAGGTGCTGGTTGTCGCGGCGCTCGAGGTCGAGTTCGTCGGGGTCGGTGAACCGTTCCGGGTCGCGGTTCGCCGAGCCGTACGCCAGGAAGATCGGCGCCCCCTTCGGAATGGTGGTGCCGGCGATGTCGATGTCTTCCACGGCGGAGCGGGTGTGCCAGAACTGCACCGACGACTCGAAGCGCAGCAGTTCCTCCACCCCGGGCACGATCAGCTCGGGGCGGCGGCGCAGCTTCTCCAGCGCGTCGGGGTGGCGCAGCAGGGTGAGCACGCTGTGGGCGATGAGGTTGACCGTGGTTTCGTGTCCCGCGAAGATCAGGAGCAGGGCGTTGCTCACGAGCACGCCCTTGGACATCCGTCCCTCCGGGCCGTCCTCGTTCACCATCGCCGAGAGCATGCCCGGGCCGGGCTGCTGGGCGTACCGGTCGAGCAGATCGGCTGCGAACTGCCCGAACTCCCGCACGGCCTGACGCCCCCCGGCCTGCCGGCTGCGGATCTCTTCGGAGGCGGCCTCGGGACCGAAGTCCAAAGCGTCCAGGGCCGTCTCGACCCATTGGTGGAAGCGTGGCTCGTCCTCCAGCGGCACGCCCAGAATCTTGCAGATCACCGTCACCGGCAAGGGGTAGGCGAAGTCGTCAACGGCATCGATCCGGGTCTTGCCCCTCATGTTGTCAAGGAGGCCGCCGACGATGCGACGGATCTCGGGCTCCAGGTCGGAGATAGCGTGAGGTGCGTGGGGCGGGCCGACGAAATGCGGCACCATCATCCGGCGGTCCCGATCGTGCTCGGGCGGATCGCAGGTGATGATGTTCGGCTCGGTCAGCACCGCCCTGATCGGCTCGGCCACCGGCTCCGCCGAGCCCTCCGTCTGGGCCGCGGCCGGGACGGGACGCTTTCGTAGATCCGAACTGACGCGGGGGTCGTGCAGCAGCGCCACGATCTCCCGGTAGGTGCTGACGACATAGGTTCCGTCCGGCTGCCGCGCCACTGGTGTCTTGCGCAGTTCCTCGTAGAACGGGTACGGGTTGGCGCGGTTGGCGTAGCGGAGGGCCTGCTGCCAGGGGGTTTCCTCGACCACGAGGCTCCCCTCCTTCTTCCTGTCGGTGCTGTGCGCTTGCACGCTTGACCCGGCGGGCCGGGTCAATGACGCCGCGGCCGGAACTCGGCCGTCCGCTCGCTCGGGGCGTGTCCGGTCAGGACGACGTCGGGGATCGCCGTCGGGACCCTCGGGTCCGGGAACTCGGCCGGCACCGGCTTCATGTCGGGCGGCTGGTCCCAGCCCGGCGGTGGAGGCGGGAAGGGACCGGATTTCTCGATCAGCTTCCCGTAGTACTCCAGCCACTTGCCGTGATCGAAGGTGACGGCCGCGACGATGCGGCCCCGGTGACCGTAAGCCGCTGCGAAACGACGCTCCGCAACAGACCCCTGCGCGAAGACGATCTCATCAGCGAAAGGCGGCACACCGACGGACTTGATATTGACGCCGAACTGACCGGACCAGAAGCCGGGCAGCAGCAGATGCGGGCGATAGTGGGGCTCGAGGTTCACCATGTTGTGCGCCGCGACCTCGGCGCCGAAAACGGCGTTGTCCCAATGCTCCATTGCCAGGAACTGGTACTCGTACAGCACATGCGGCGCACGCGCCACATCCCCTGCCACGTAGATGCTGTCGGTGACCACACCGTTGATGTCGAAGGCACGGCCACCGGCGTCGCACCCGACGCCCCAGAAGCCGGCCGCCAGCCCGGAGCCCTCCAGCCATTCCACATTGCGGATCGAGCCCAGCGAGGCCACCACCACGTCGGCGTCAATGGTGGACCCGTCCGAAAGTTCGGCACGCCGCACATGTCCGGCGGCGTCGCCCTCAAGCGACGACACGCCCAGCCCGCAGCGCAGGTCCACCCCGTGGTCGCGCTGCATCTGCGCGGCGATCTCCCCGATCACCCCACCGAGCGCGCCGACCAGTGGCGCCGAACCCCGCTCGACTACGGTCACCGGGACGTCGAGCTCCCGGCAGACCGAGGCCACTTCCGAGCCGATGAACCCGGCGCCGATGACCAGGACCCGTGACGGCGACTCAGCCAACGCCTTCTGCAGCTGCGCGGCATCATCACGCGAGCGAATGGTATGGACCCCGCGCAGGGCGGCCTCAACCGGGTTCGGCCACTGGCGTGCGCGGGTGCCCGTGGCGATCAGCAACCGGTCGTACGGGACCTGCTGACCGTCGGCCAGGCGCACCTGCTTGGTGACCCGGTCCAGCCCGGTGGCGGCCACCCCGAGCCGCCAGTCCGCATCCACTTCCCGCATGCGGGGCAGCTTGGTGTGGTCGGCCGGCACCCAGCCTTTGAGTACTTGCTTGGACAGCGGGGGACGGTCGTAGGGCTCGTACGGCTCGTCCCCGATGATGGTCAAAGAACCGGTGAAGCCCTCCTCACGCAGGGTCTCCGCGGCCCGAAGCCCGGCCAGAGAGGCACCCACGATGACAATCCGGCCGCTGGCCCTGAACTCGCGCACCAGCTCTGCGACCGTTGCACGCAAGGTCATGACGTCTCGCCCCGCTCCGCGCCGTCCAGGCGGTCGATGACGATCGCCTGCACAGGGCACGCTGCAGCGGCTCGTTCGACCTGCAGGCGGCGCTCATCATCGGGGTTTGGCTCATATGTGAGCGCCTCTTGACCATTCAACCTGAAGACCTCGTGCGCCAGATACACGCATTGGGCGTATCCCTGGCATCGATTCAGGTCCACGGCGATCCGCATGGGCAGACTCCTTCCGACCTGCCAGCCCAGCTGGACAGCTCACCCGTCGCCCCGGCCGACGCCACCGGCTGAGCAGCTTCTTCGCCACGGCACTACCTTCACGGTGGCGCTTCCCGCTGGTGACCGACAGGATCCGAAGGTCGCAGGCACATCCGATGGCGTCGGCATCGAGGTTCACCCAGCCGTTCCGCCCTAAAAAAATACTCGTCCCGCCTTCCGACGATCGCAAACCCGGTGCCACGGGCGATCTTCCAGTGGATCACCTGGTACAACGAAGAACGCCTCCACTCCGCACTCGACTACGTCCCGCCCGCCGAGTACGAGCACGCCTTCTGGCGGAGCCAGGAGCACATCCCGCAGTCCGCCTGAACCATCAAGATCGGACTCTACGAGACTCGGGGCAGCTCAGAGGTCCTTTAAGTGGTCAAGTTTAAAAGTCCTTCGGGGGTTGACTGCGGAGTCGGTGTTGTGGGTGTCGCCTGGTCAGATGCCGTGGGCGGCGAGGTGGAGTTGGCAGGCGCAGTCAAGGGCTTCGGGGCGCCGGCGAGGACGCCGTTGGGCGGGTCTTCGTAGCGGTTGTTTCTGTCGCAGTAGGGGGCGAAGTTCCACTTGCTGGTGGTCCCGCCGCAGCGCAGGCGCATCAGCGGACCTCCTCGCCGACGGCCAGTCTCGCCTCCACGTAGGCGAAGGCCCCGCGGTGGTTGTCGCGTCGTTCTGGCCAGTCCGGCAGGCCACACCGCCCGAAGGCCTGAACTGCCATTTTCTGTTATGCCAATTGACACACTATTAAATTCTCACCTAGGGTCCTGCCCATGGAGGAACGCAGGGGACGCGGTCGGCCCCGGAAGAATCCGGAGCAGCTCGCGCGATGGACACCGCCCGAAGGCTGGTCCCGGCTGGTCGCTTGGATCTCGCCCGCGGAGAAGAAGGCTTTGAAGCGGGTTGCCGTCGAGGCTGAAGTTTCGGTCGCGGACCTGGTCCGCGCGCTGGCGGGCGGCCTGGCGGCTGGTGCCATCACTCACGAGGAACTGGTCGGCCACGTCAGAAAGGGCATGCAGGTCATGGAGAAGATCCCCACGCTGTTCGAGCGGGACAGCGACTTTCGGGTCGTCGACCGGCCGCGGGCGGAGTGTGCATGGGTGTTCGACGGCGAGGGGGCCCCGACAGAGAAGCTCGACGGAACCAACGTCCGTCTCACCGTCCGGGCGGGCCAGCTGGTACGGGTGGAGAAGCGGCGCAACCCGAGCAAGCTGCAGAAGGAACAGGGGATCAAGGACGGCTGGTACGTCGACACCGCCGAGAGTGCCGCGGAGGACAAGTGGGTTCTCGCCGCCGCCCGCAATACTGACGTCACCTCGTGGCCGGACGGCGAGCACTCCTGCGAAGCGCTCGGCCCCCGCATCCAGGGCAACCCCCTGCGGCTGGACGACCATCGGTGCGTGCCGTTCAACCTGGAGGTGCCGGTCTACCAGGGTGTGCCGCGCGACTACATCGGCCTCCGTGACTTCCTCGCCGAACTGGAGAGCCGCTTCGTCCCCGGCGCCCTGGCCGAGGGCATCGTCTTTCACCACCCGGACGGTCGCCGCGCCAAGATCAAGCGCAAGGACTTCCCTGTCTCCGCCTAGAAACCAGGAGACCGCCGAAGATCTTGCTCCGACTGCCCGGCTCACCCCGGATCACCAGTGAATGCCAATCTGTACGAACTGGTGTAAGCCGAAAGCGATTCCAAGATCTTGAGGACACTCAAAGAGCCGGCCCCAGGGCCCGGTACCTGATCCGCGCGGGGAAGCCACATCGCGGGATGCGGGAAGCACGAGGTGACAAGCCGAGGGGGAGGATCGCGCATGGAAACGTTGCTGGTGCTGGTGCTGGCGTTGGGCTGTGGCTTGATCGTGGCCGTGTTCCGCTACCTCGCTTCCGGTGATAGCGATGATGACCCTCACCTCACGGCTCGTTTGCAGGCGAAGTTCAAGCGGTTGGAGCAGTACGGGCGCCTACCGGAGCCGGTGATCGACATGGGCGCCCCCGAGTTCGAGGAATACATCGCTGCTCTGTGCCGCCGTGACGGCTGCACCGACGTGCAGCGGGTCAGGGGCGACCACACGGGCGGCCAGATGACCGGCTACCTGCCGGACGGCCGGAAGGCTGCCGTGAAGTGGCAACGAGAGTGCGAGGACAGCTCTGTAGTAGACGCCGACTGCCTCCGAAGGTTCGACGACGCCGCTCGCGCAGGGCTTGGTGCCGAGGTGACCATCTTCATCGTCCTCGGGCCGCTCGACAAACGCGAGTACAGGATCGCCGCTCGCCGTCGCTTGACGCTGATCGACGTCGACCGGCTTGAGTCCTGGATGAAGGGCACCACCTTGAGTGCGCTAGCGCTACTGGTACCGGAGAACGGCAGGCCGGGCACGAACCGCAAGAGCGCCCACGACTGACAGGGCACGGTGGTAGGCCGCGGAACGATGGCCCACGAAGCGTGTCCAGCACAAGCTTGGCCCTCTGCGGTCTGAATCCGACCTGCAGCCACGGCAGTTGTGCCTACCAGGGGCACCGGGATGCGCTGAAGGAGCGCAGAAGTGAGCAGGAGTGGAACGGAGTTGGGGGGCGGATGATGTGTGTGACTACCTTCGTTTTGTCGCTGCGTGTGGAGAGACCGGAGAGCAGCTGTGAGTGATGGCCGTACAGAGCTTTTCGTATCCCCGGACAAGAGCCGGTTCGGGCGCGTGGCACTGGCAATCGTGCCGGCGGTCATCGTGCCGGGTATCAGCATGGCACGCATGCTCGCGGGCGGGCGCGGCACCAGTGAGGGGCTCGGGCCGATGGCGGCACCCGCGGCCATCACCCTCGTCGCGCTCCCCTTCCTGTGGTACGTGGCCTATGCGGTCCTGCACACCGTGAACACGTATGTGGCACTCGTGGACGGCGCCGTCCTGGTGCGCAACTGGGCGCGCCGGCTGACCGTCATCGAAGGGCCCGGCTTCGTGGCCCGGACCCATATCAACTCCAGCGGCATCGCCGGCGCGGTGCTCGTCGTGGGTGACGACCGCGCCGCTGTCATGCTCAATCCCCGCCAGTGGCGTGAGGACGAACTCGACAAGGTGTGGCGTAAGGCGGCTCTTCAGCAGCAGTTCGGAGGTACGCCGACCCCACGTGAACTTCGCAAGCGTTACCCGACTATCCGGATACCTCTCTACATCCGGTTTCCCGGCATCGTCTACACCTTCTGGACCATCCTCGTCTTTCTCTACATCGGAGTGGTGGTCAACGTCTTCGCCCGCATCTGAGGGTGCGGCGAACCGGACGCCGACGAGGTGTGTGAAGGCCACTGATTCCCTCGCCGCGCGGCAGAACCGTCTCCGAGATCACGAGGGATCTTCAGTCGAGGAGTCTTCGTAGTGGTCGCTTCAGGCGTAGTAGAGGGCGAAGCACTGCTGATGGTCACGCCGTAGCGCAGGCGCATCAGCTTGACCTCCTCGCCGACGGCCAGTTCCGTCTCCACGTAGGCGAAGCCCCCGCGGTAGCGGACGTGCAGCCGCCTCAGCTGCGGCCCAGCAGTGCGGGCGTGCTCGCCAAGGCGCTGCTCGAGTGAGAGTCGGGTGGACTCAGGAGGTGTGGACACGGCAGCCCTCCTGCCCGACGGTCCGGGACCGGACACGGCAGGCAATGGCCTGTCGTGATCCACTTCTCCCGATCGGCGCTTGTCCCAGAAGACGTGGATATCAGCGCCCTGCACCCCGTAGCCGACACCGCTCTCCACCCTGACGCTCTGCTGCGATGTGATGGGCTGGCGGCCCTTGTCCTTCTCGAAGCTCACGGGTTGCCGTCTCCGTCATCGCCGCTCAAGCTCCGCGGAGGCGGGAGCGTCGCGCCTGGGGCGCCCGTTTCGTAGTGGCTGACATTTCCATTCATTGACGCATAACTGGCACCTCCCCTAATCACGATGCTCTGGTATTGGTGCGACCGTCCGCGGCCGCCATCCCCGGATGGGTCAGGCTCAGGTGGCCGAATTTCCCGCCGAACCCCAAGCACGGAGTTCGAGGCCGCGTTCTCCAGCTGGGTCGGCGACGACGAGGCGACCTACGCCGAGATCGCCTCCCACGCCCTGGCCAGTACGAAGGGCGCTCGCTGATGCCGAAGCCGCGCCGGAAGCATCGGAGCAAGCAGGAACGCGAGCGCCTGCTCATGGCCCTGGCGAATCCCGTCCCGCCAGGTAGCATCGGTCCCCGAGTGATCAGCATCCCTAGTGCCGTGACCGGATAGGTTCATCGAGGTCTCGTGGTCTGCGGGTGCGTGAGGAACCACCGCTCCCCGGTTCCGACTGGTCGCAGGGCTGAACGACCTCGTTGGCGTGGTTGTAATCAACTTGCTGCCCGCCCCGTCGGGCGGGCAGGGTCTGAATCATGCTTGAACTACGCACCTTGGAAGCAGACGACTGGCCCCTTTGGCGGGAGTTGCGACTGGCCGCGCTTGTTGAGGCGCCCTACGCGTTCGGATCGACGCTGGCCCAGTGGCAGGGCCCCGGCGACCGAGAGGAACGCTGGCGTGCCCGTCTGTCGATTCCCGGCGCGCACGATCTCATCGCGCTCCTCGACGGCCTCCCCGTGGGCATGGCCAGCGGAGTGCCGGGCGAGGGAGCAGAGAACGTGGAGTTGATCTCGATGTGGGTCAATCCCACGGCTCGAGGCAAGGGCGTGGGTGACTACCTGATCCAGGCGGTCGAGCGGTGGGCGGCGGAGCGCGGTGCCACGACGCTGCGGTTGTCCGTCATGCCGGACAACCGCAAGGCGACCGCGCTCTATGAGCGGCACGGTTTCACGGACACGGGTGAGCCCGGCGATCTTCTGCCCGATGGCGTGGCCAGGGAGCGGGTCATGGCGAAGAGCCTGGCCGCTGTCTGATCTCCACATCCGGGCACGGCGGGATCCCCCACGTGCTCAGGCTGCGGCGGCGAGGGGGCGTCCGCCCCAGCGAATGCCCTTCTCGCTGCGGACGCGAGCGCGTTCCCGGCGTTGTGCGGCGAGTATGTCGGGGTGGCGGGCATTGGCATTGCGTCGGCGCAGGTAGGCGTGCAGCGCCCGGGTCTGCACCGTGTGATTCGGATGGTTGGAGTTGGCCAGGGTGAACTGTCGCAGCGGGCCGAAGTGGGCCTCGATCGGGTTGGCGGGACTGGGGCGAAGACCCGCGCATCGACGGCAGACGCACCAGCCTGTGGTGCGCGTGGCTGGCCTGGTTCAGGTTCCGGGTGGTCATCCCGGTGCTCGACAAGACCCTGCCCACCGTCGCGGCCTGCCTGGATGCGACGTTCCGGACGCTGGGCGGGGTCCGAACCACTGCCTGACCGACAACGAGAAGACCGTCACGGTCGAGCACGTGGCCCGGATCGCGGTCCGCAACCCCGAGCTGGTGCCGATCGCCCGCTACTACGGCATGGTCGTCAGATCGTGCATGCCGGCCGACCCGGCCTCGAAGGGCGGGACGGAGGCCACGGTCCGGATCGCGAAGCGGGACCTGGTCCCCACCGCGGTCAACCTCCGACCCGACTACGGCGACTTCGCCGAACTCCAGGAAGCCTGCGAGGACTTCATGGCCGAGGTGAACGGCCGCATCCACCGCGGGACCCGGCGGATCCCGGCCGAGCTGCTGGCCGAGGAACGGCTGCGACTGCACCCGGTGCCCGATCAGCCGTTCACCGCGGCTTTCGGCGAGACCCGCCGGGTCGGCAAGGACTCCACGATCTCGGTCGAGTCGGTCCGCTACTCGGTCCCGCACCAGCTCGTCGACGAGCGCGTCTGGGTCCGCTTCCACGGCGACGAACTGATCGTCACAACGATGGCTGCGGGCAGCGCGGTCGAGGTCGCCCGCCACTTTCGCTCGACGCCGGACAGTCCGCGAATCGCCGACGAGCACTACCCCGACGCCCCGCGCGGCGAACGCACGCCGAAGCCGACCAATCCATCCGAGGCCCAGTTCCTGGCCATCGGACCCGGGGCGGCGGCCTGGCTGGTCGAGGCCGCCGCGACCGGCGTCCGCCGGATCCGCGCGAAGATGGCCGACGCCGTCGCGCTCGCCAAGCTCTACGGCACCGCCGACGTCGACCGCGCTCTTGGCACCGCCGCGACGGTCGGACGCTTCGCCGAGGGCGACCTGCTGTCGATCCTGGACCACCAGGACGAGCACGACCACGCAGAGCCGATCCGCCGCAGCGAGACCCACAGCCTGCAGCCGGGCACCTCTGCCTGGTCAGGCTTCGGTTCGGCCTGACTCCTGATCGACCAGGCCGCAAGCGAAGGGAAAAGCCTCCAAGAACTCCCGACGGCTTGGGTCCTGCTCGGCCTCCGCCAGGTCCGCGAGGACGGTCAGGAACCGGTCGCGCTGGTCTTGCGGCAGCCGCGTCAGCACCCAGCTCACGCTCTCCATCATCTTCACCGCGGAGTCGGGGTCGACCTCGTCGTCCTCGCAACTGTCGAGGAACCAGACGACGTCGACGACCAGTCCGGCGAGGACGGGCACCAGTGGGTCCGTGTCAGCCATCCGGGCAACCTATCCGACCCCCATGACAGCAGCACCACTACCCCGGCCGACGGGCATCACGCGTCGGCCCCGACATGGAAAGAGCACGCTCCATGAACGACAGTCCCGCCCAACCGGCCGAGAAGCGGCCCGGCATGCAAGCACCGCGTCAGCGGTCGCCGCGACGTCCGGCGCCGCGTTCGACGAGGCGATAGCGCTGACCCGGCGCTTGAAGCTGCCGCACATCCGCCGGGCAATGGCCGAGATCGTCCCCACGGCTAAGGCCCAGCGGTGGGATCCCGCCGAGACCGTGCGGGCCCTGCTGGCCGAGGAGGCAGCCGGCCGCGACGCGGCCAACCTCCGCGGGCGCTGACGCGGAATCGGTCGTCAGTTGTGATGTGGCAGGTGGTCCATGAAGTCGTGGAAGGCCGGGATGTCGGCGGAGGCCAGCGGAGCGCCGTGGGCGAATCCGACGGTGGTGAGGTCGTGAGGCAGGCGCTGGAGGCTTGCCGGGCGCAGGGCCGGGTCGGCGGCCAGGGCGGCGGGACCGAGGGCCAACTTGCCGCGGTTGAACACCGCGTCGCCCACCAATAGGGCGTTGCTGGGCTCGTGGAACAGCCCGATGTGTCCGGGCGAGTGACCCGGGGTGTGGATGACCCGTAGTCCGTCCGAGTTGTCAACGACGTCGCCGTCGGCGAGGGTGGCGTCCGCCTTGACCGGCGCCCACTGGAAGGCGGGCAACCGGTCGATGAATCGCCCCAGTGCGCCACAGCGGCCCTCGGCGGGGACTCGTCCGGCTTCGAGCCAGGGGCGGTCGGCTGCGTGGATGAGGATGCTGGCGCGGGTGTGGCGGCGTAGTTCGGCGGCTCCTTGGACGTGGTCGGGGTGGGCGTGGGTGAGCACGATGCGGCGGATGTCGGAGGGCTTTCGGCCCAGTGCGGCAACGGCGTTGAGCAAGACGCCGGGTGCTTTGGCCCAGCCAACGTCGACCAGTGTGAAGCCGTCGTCTCCGTCGATGAGGAAGGCGTTGTCGCGCTTGGTGGTGGCGATGCGGGTGACGCCGGGGGCGATGCGGTTATGCATGATCAGCTTCCAGGGCAGTAGGGGAGGGATGGGTGGTGGGGCATCGATCGGTGCGATGGGCATCGCCGACCTGGTGCCGAGCTTGATGGGCACGCCGCTGCACGCGCTCCGAGAGCGTCGGGAACTGGGTGCCCAGGGCCATGAGCGCCCTGGTACGGCGCGGTGCGACGGTCACCTCGGCTCTGTTGCGCTCGATGGCCCGGATGACGGCCGAGGCGACCTGGTTCGGGGTGACCACGCGTAGCACGCGGGGCGCTGTGACATGGGTGACGGCGAACGTTCGCTCATCCCTGACGGCGGTGGGTTCGACCAGCGAATCACCGACGCCCATGCCGTGCAGGTCCTGGCCGAAGCCGCGCAGGCCGAACTTGGTCGAGTTGTACACGGCTCCTGACCGGTGGGCGATCTTTCCCGAGAGGGAATCCGATGAACACCAGATGCCTGCGGTCCGCCGGGGGTCAGCTGGTGCGCCAGGGTGCGGCCGATGCCCGCCGGTGGCTCCGGTGACCAGAACGGTCGTGTCTGCGATGCGCATGTGTGTGGCTCCGGGCTCGTGGTGGTGGGGGGTGGTGGGGGCTCCACTGTCTTTCCAAGCCCACCACCGGCTGGAGGGACCGCTCAGGCGGGTATCGGGACGTAGCCCTCGCGAGCGAGCTTGGGCAGGATGCCTCCGGCTTCGAGGATGTCGAGGACCATGGGCGGCAGGGCTCTGCCGTCGAGGCGCCGGCCCGATCCGGTGTTTTCGACCCAGCCCTCGGCGAAGTCGAGGCGCATGGTGGCGCCGTCGGTGAAGGCGTCCGTGACGCCGGGGACGGTGAGGGCCGGCAGGCCGTGGTTGATGCAGTTGCGCAGGAACAGCGAGTTGAACTCCTCGGCCACCAACGCGGCTACGCCCAGTTCGCGGAAGAGGGCGGCGACGGGGCGGGATGAGCCGAGGCCGAAGTTGCGGCGGGCGACGACGATGTCGCCGGGGGCGACTTGGTCGGTCCAGCCGGGGCGCAGTTCGTAGAAGATGTGCTTCGCAGCTTCGGCCACGGGCAGTTTCATGGCGAAGGCGGGGTACATGGCATCCGTGGTGACGGAGTCGCCGACGATCCAGACCCTGCCGGTGAGTTGGGTGTCCATCAGTTCACTTCCCCTCGCGGGTCGGTGACGTGGCCGGTGAGGGCAGAGGCGGCGACGGTGGCGGGGGAAGCCATGTAGATCTCCGCGTCGGGGCTGCCCATGCGGCCGGTGAAGTTGCGGGTGGAGGAGGTCAGGCAGACCTCGCCGGGGGCGAGCAGGCCCATGTGGTAGCCGAAGCAGGCACCACAGGTGGAGTTGGTGACCACGGCTCCGGCGTCGGCGAGGTCCTGCAGGTATCCGGCGCGCATCGCGTCGCGGTAGACCAGCTGTGAGGCAGGGGTGATCAACAGGCGCACGCCGGGGGCCACTTGGCGGCCTCGTACGATGTCGGCGGCGATGCGCAGGTCTTCGAGCTGGCCGTTGGCGCACGAGCCGATGAAGCACTGGTTGACCGGCCGTTTCTCGATCGCCGATATCGGCAGGGCGTTGTTGCTGACGGTGCCGGGGCGGGCGACGTGGGGTTCCAGTGCGGACAGGTCGATGGTGCGCACGGCCGCGTAGGTGGCGTCAGGGTCGGGGTCGGCGGCCTCGTAGGTGCCGGGGGGCGCGCCGTGGCCGGCGAGGAAGTCGCGGGCGAGGCCGTCCATGGGGAAGGTGGAGAAGTCGGCCGATATCTCGGCGCCCTGGGTGGCGATGGTGCGCCGGTCGTTCATCGGGATCGAGGCGAGGCCGGGGCCGCCGTACTCGAGGTTGTGGTTAGTGGCGTCCCCGTACTTGCCCGCGATATGCAGGAAGATGTCCTTGCCCGAGACGGCCGCGGGTTTGCTGCCGGTGAACTCGTAGCGGATGGTGGGCGCGGCCTGGAACCAGGTCTTGCCAGTGCACATGATGGAGTACACCTCGGCGGGACCCAGGCCGCGGGCAGCGGTGTTGTACGCGCCCGCCGCGCAGGTGTGGGAGTCGGTGCAGGCGAGGATCTCGCCAGGGCGGGCCAGGCCGTTCTCGGCAATCACCTGGTGGCAGATACCGTGCCGCCCGACGTCGTAGAACTTCTCGATGTTGAAGTCGCGGGCGAACGCGCGCGCGTGGGTGCCGCCGAGCGCGTCGTGGACGTTGGGGGCGGGCACTGCGTGGTCCATGATGACCGCGACCTTGGCCGGATCGTTGATCTTCAGGGGCTGGACCCAACTGGTGGCGAACTGCAGGTCGATCATGACGGTCATGTCGACGTCGCACACGACGGTCTGCCCCGGCCGGACTTCCTCGATCCCGCCCTTGCGGGCGAGGATCTTCTCGATCATGGTCATGGCCATCAGGAGACCTCCTTGGTGTGGTCGCGGTAGCGCTCGCCGATCGCGGACCACTCGTGCAGGCCGACGAGTTCGAACAGGCCCTGCGGGCCGGGGGTGGCTTCGGGCATGGTGCCGCCGAGCCGCGACAGGGCCTCCAGGCCGTGCAGCACGTAGGGCGCGAGCAGGGCCCCGGGGTGGATGGCGATGCGGTAGCCGAGGGCGGCGAGCCGGTCCGGTGCGGTCTTGGGGGTGAGCCCGCCCTGGACCATGTTGATGAGCAGGGGCGCGTCGATGGACGCGGCGATCTTCTCGACCTCCTCGACGGATTCGGGGGCCTCGACGAAGATCACGTCCGCGCCGGCGGCGGCATAGCGGTGGGCACGCTCGATTGCCGCGTCGATCCCGAGGGGACCGCGGGCGTCGGTACGGGCGATGATCAAAGCGTCGGTGCGGGCCTGGAGGGCAGCGGCCAGCTTGTCCAGGAAAGCATCGGCGGAGATGAGTTCCTTGTCGGGCAGGTGGCCGCACTTCTTGGGGAACGCCTGGTCCTCCAGCTGGATGGCGGCGACGCCGGCGCGTTCGTAGGCGCGTACGGTGCGCACGACGTTCATCGGGGCGCCGTAACCGGTGTCGGCGTCGGCTATCAGCGGCACGTCGCCCAGAGCGTTTGCCGCGACGTGGGTGCGGTCGGTCATCTCGGTCTGGGTCAGCAGCCCGATGTCGGGCAGCCCGAAGCCGGCAACCGCGACGCCCGCACCGGTCAGGTAGGCGGCGGAGAAACCGGTGCGGACGACGAGTGAGGCGCTCAGGCCGTCGAACACGCCGGGAGCAACGGTGAGTTGGCCTTCGTCGATCAGGGTGCGCAGGCGGGCGCCTGGGGTGGTGGTGGGCATGGTGTTGTCTTCCTTCGCGTGCGAGTGAAGGGCCGTCGTGACCTAGTCGAGGGCACCGCGGACGGGAGCGGCGAGCAGGTCGATGAGGTCGTCGAGGCGGTCCTGGTTCTCCAGGTCGAGGACGAGCCGCTCGATCTCGGCGGCGCGGGCGGTATCAATGACCAGGGCGGTCAGGGCCCGGTACTTGTCGCGGATCTCGGCGTTGGTCAGTGGGTCGTCCGGTCCGCCGTGCGGCTGGTTGAGTGCGTGGGTGAGTTGCTCACCGTCGCGCAGGGTGAGGGTGACGCGGGTGTTGTAACCCGGCTCGGTCCAGGTAGGGTCCTGGGGCGCGTTGTCCAGGAGCACCTCGGTGCGTTCGATCAGCTGCCAGACGGCGTCGGCGTCGATGCGCTCGTCGTGGAACTGGGCGGGGCGCACCTGGTGGTCGAGGAGGGCCACGGCGACGGCATAGCCGATGTTCATCTGGGCGCCGATGGTGGTCAGCGGCCGCTCGGGTTGCCACCAGCCGTGGTGGTAGATCGCGTCGGGGACCTGGATACGGATGGATGCGATGTCGTCCGCGGCGAGCTTCCGGCCGGCCGACAGGGCGAGGGCGGCGTCGATCGCGGGATGCAGGCCGCCCATCGCCGCGTGGATCTTCACGGTGATGCCTTCGGTGTGCCACTTCTCGCCCAGATCCTTGGTGATCTGGGAGGCGTCCGGGTCGTGCCCCTCGCCGAAGGTGGACAGGAATCCGCCGTAGGGCCGCTCGAAGACCCGCTTGATGCCGGTGTATCCGGCCTGTGCGAGGCCGGCGGCGTAGAAGCCGTTGCGGGCTGCCAGGCCGTGGTGCATCCGCTTGGACATCGCCTCGTACTGGGCGGCCATCAGTCCGGCGGACTGGGTGGCGGCCAGGCCCAGGGCGTCCTCGAAGGCGGCCGCGTCCAGGCCGCGCAGGGCGCCGCAGGCGGCTGCCGCGGCGTGGGTGCCGAAGACCGATCCCGAGTGCCAGCCGCGCGAGAGCATCTGGGAGCCGTGCAGGGCGAGCCCCACGCGCGGTCCGGTCTCGAAGCCGAGCACGGTGGCGCGCAGGAAGTCCGCCCCACGCACCCCGTCGTGCGCTGCCGCGGTGGACAGCAGCGCGGGCAGCACCAGCGAGGCACTGTGCAGCGGGGCGCGCGGGTAGTAGTCATCGAGCTCGAAGCCCTGGATGAACGTGCCGTTCAGTACGGCGGCGGCCGGGCCGCTCGTGGTACGTCCCCAGCCGATCACGGGGGTGCTCCCGGCGCCCTCCATAGCCAGGACACCTTCAACGGCCGTGCGGGACCAGGGCAGTTGAGCGCCGATGAGGGCGCAGCCCAAACCGTCGAGGACGAGGTGGGCGGCCCGTTCGCGGACCCGTGCGGGAATGTCGTCCAGGGCGGTCGTGGCGAGCCAGCCGGCCAGGTGACCTGTGGGGCCGTCGGGGTCGGTGGGCCCGTGTGGGACAGCGGCCGTTCCAGCGGCCGTCGGTGAGGACATGGACACCGCTCTCACCTCCATTGATGCGCAGTAGCGGTAGGGAGACCGCCTTGGCGGCCCTCATTAGAATTTATAACATCTAGTTTTATCGAATGGCTCGCTAGGATGCTGGAGTGACACTGAAGCGAACCTCCCTCCCCCGCACCGCCGAGGCCGCGGCGCTCGTCGAGCTGCGCGACGCGATCGTGCGCGGAGACCTCGAACCCGGCGCCCCAATCCGTCAGAGTGCGGCCGCCGAGCAGCTCGGGCTGAGCGTCATCCCGGTCCGCGAGGCGCTCAAAACGCTCGCGGGTGAGGGGATCGTCACGTACGTGCCGCAGCGTGGTTACACCGTCACCGAACTCAGTTCCGACACCGTCGACGGCATCTTCCGGGTCCGGGAGCTGCTCGAGGCCGAGGCCGAGCAGTGTGCTGCCGCCCGGCTGCGCGACGAGGACGTCGCGGCGATGCGCGCCGCAGTAGAAGAGCAGCGCGCCGCCGTCGATGCGGCCGACCCCCTGGCCGTGATCAGCGGCAACCGACGCTTCCACTTCGCCCTGCTCGATCGCTGCGACAACGAGTGGCTGTTCCGCTTCGTCAAGCAGCTGTGGGAGGCCCTCGAACCGCACCGTGCCCTGTCCTACCGGCGTGCGGCTGCCACCGGTGACCACGAGCGGGCGCGGGCCATCCTCGACGAGCACGAGGGCATCGTGGACGCCTTCGAACAGGGCGATGTCCCGCTCGCGCTGCGCCTGCTGGCCGCCCACCGGAGCGGCGGGCAGGCCGACTTCCACCGCCTGCTCGCACCGCCCGAACACGGCTGATCGCCGCACCGTCTTCAGATCCATTCCAACGGTGCGGCGTTGGTCCTCGGCCCCAGTGCGGCAACGGCGACACTCATCAGCGCGATCAGAACCGCACAGCCCAGATACCACAGACCCGGCCCCAACTCATCGGGGACCGGCAGCGTGCAGAACGGCAACACCGCGGCCACGAGCCGAGACAGGGAGTACGTGCGCCCCAGGGCCCGGTTGCGCACCTGTGTGGGCATCAACTCTGCACCGCAGGTGCGCGAAACGGTCGCGTTGACGACGCCCCGCCGGGCGCTTGGGCGCCCAGCTCGCGCTGGCCCGCCGCTGGCGTGAGCGCGGCGACTACCGACGCGCCGGAATCCTGCTGGCTCTGATTCTCAGTGCCGCCGAACACACCTACGGCCCCGACTCCCCCGATGTCGCCGCGGTGTGCAATGAATGGGGCGTGCTGGGCAAGTACACCGGCCACTTCGACCGGTCCCAGGCCCTGGAACGAGCGCGGCTCTACGACTCGGAGTTCGCCCTCGCGCGCGGCCTGCAGCAGGCGCTCCTGCCGCACCGGCTGCCAGTAGTCCCGGGCATCCGCACCGTCGCGTGCTATCTGCCCGGCACCCGCGGAATGGACATCGGTGGCGACTGGTACGACGTCATCCCCACCAGTGGTGGGGTCTGTCTTGTCATCGGAGACGTGGCGGGGCACAGCATCGCCGCCGCAGCCACCATGGCCCAGCTGCGCAGCGCCTGCTGGCGGAGAGCAATACTCGTTCCGGGGTGCTCGGTCGCGCAGGACAAGCAGGGTCCAGCCGCGGCCGGCTGGATCGAGTGACTGATCGCGGCGATGAAGAGTTCCGCGGCTCAGCGGCAGGAAAGCCGTCCTCGGCCCGTCACCGGGCAGCGGTCAGCTGCCGGTGTGGGGCACCGACGGAAGTCCTCTGCCAGGACTGATTCCGCGGTGGGCACTCATCAGTGCCCACGCTCGCAGAGATCATTTCCCGGCGTGCCAGGATCCGCCTTGCGTACCTGTATGCCGCCTGGCCCGCCGCTCGGTATCGAAGACGAAGAGCATTCGGATGCTCACCGTCCCACCGCTACGCGGACGCAGCTCCCGCATGCTCCGGTAGCGGCTCTTCTCGATCGCACCGACCGTCGGGCGGCGGAGCGCCGGACGAGCCGGCGCCTCCTACCAGCGCGGGCTACATCGTGATGGCCGATCCGGAGGGAAACGAGTTCTGCTGGGGCTGAACGACGGGGAACTTCACGCCGGTGAGGTCTTCGGAGACGGCCCACAGCCGCTGTTGGACGGCTACCTCGTACGACTCCGGGCTGGAGGTGACCAGTCGGGGGTGGCCCTTGACCTCGTTGCGCCCGCCGGGACCGTAGTACTGGCCGCCGAGCGCGCCGGGGTCGGTGGCGCCGCGCAGGGTGGGCAGGGCGCCCATGGCCGGCGTCTGGGTGATCAGCGGCAGCCAGGTGACGGGCAGGCGGAGCGCGGCGGGGGTGTTGCGGATGAGGTCGGTGTTGGACACGCCGGGATGGGCGGCGACCGCGACGGTGGTGCCGTGCGCGGCGAGCCGGCGCTGCAGCTCGTACGTGAACATCAGGTTGGCCAGCTTGGACTGACCGTAGGCGGCGGCCCGGCTGTACGACCGCTCCCACTGCAGGTCGTCGAAGTGGATCGCGGCCCGGATGCGGTGGCCGGTGCTGCTGACCGTCACTACGCGCGAGCCGGGCACCGGCAGCATCAGGTCGAGCAGCAGCCCGGTGAGCGCGAAGTGGCCGAGGTGGTTGGTGCCGAACTGCATCTCGAAGCCGTCGGCGGTGGTCTGCTTCGGGGTGTACATCACGCCGGCGTTGTTGATCAGCAGGTCGATCCGGTCGAGCCGGGACCGCAGCGCCGCCGCCGCGGTCCGCACGGAGTCGAGCGAGGTCAGGTCCAGCGCCTGCACTGTCACGTCGCCGGTCATGCGGGCCGCGGCCTGCACTCCCTTCTCGACGTTGCGCACGGCGAGCACCACGGACGCCCCGTGCTCGGCGAGCGCCTTGGCGGTCTCGTACCCCAGTCCGGTGTTGGCCCCGGTCACCACGGCCACCCGCCCGCGCTGGTCCGGAATGTTCGCTGTTGTCCACTTCTCACTCATGTCAGGCTCCCAGCTAGATAACGTACCGGAGGTACCTTGTGTTGTCGACATTAAAGTACCTCCGGTATGTTGTCAACGTACCGAAGGTACCTAATCTAGACTGGGGAGCGTGACTTTCCAGCGGGCGCGAACCGAAGAGCAGCGGGAGATCCGCCGACGGGCGATCCTCGACATGGCGTCGGCGATGCTCGACGAGATGCCTGTGGCCGCGGTCACCCTGAACGAGCTCAGCCGCCGGGTAGGCCTGGCGAAGCCGAACGTGCTGCGCTACTTCGAGTCCCGCGAGGCGGTGCTGCTGGAGCTGCTCGACCGCTATCTACGGGAGTGGCTGACGGAACTGGCAGGGGAGTTGGCCGCCGGCATCGACGAAGACCTCCCCATGCCCGAGCGAGCGGCAGCGGTGGCCGAGATCCTCAGTCGCTCGCTGTCCGGCCGAATGGTGCTGTGCGAGCTCTTCGGCGCACAGGGCAGCGTCCTGGAACACAACGTTTCCGTCGAGGTCGTAGCACGCTACAAGCGCGCCTCCCTGGACCGCCTGACAACCATGACCGCCCTGCTCCGGAAGTACGTGCCGGAGCTGGGCGAGAACGCAACACTGTTCAGCCTGCAGACCATGGTCATGGCCGGCGCGCTGTCGGCGTACAGCACGCCCCCACCCAGCCTGCAGGCGGCCTACGAGGCCGAGCCCGACCTGGCCCGCTTCCACCTGGATCTGAAGGACTACTTGAAGCAGGCCTTGACCGCAACCCTCCTAGGCGTGCTACCCCGCCGCTGACCAGCGTTGCCCTGAACAGGCCGAAACCTCTGTGCCTCTTGAGCTGACCGTCAAGCGCGCCGGAGCGCGGCTACGTCTTCCTGGGCACCGCCACCGCCGCGGCCCTGGTTGTCTGGCTGCGGAGCTGAATCACGGCCTCACAAAGCGATCGGTCGATACGCCAGGGCTTGATCGACTACCTCATCAGCTGAAAGCTCCCGCTCCGGCGGCCAGAAGATCAAGCCACTGACGTGGCCAGACGGACATGCCAGGGCTATGTCGAGCCTGTCCAGCCAGCCGGCCACCTCGTCGTCGGAGGCGTAGTCCGCATCCATGATGCGCTGCACGAGCGCGACCGCCTCCGCGCGGTTCATGTCCACTGCACTCATCGGGCCCTTTCGTCGCGGCCACCCTAAGGGCTGACGATATGTGATCGTCGCGGTATGCCGGTTGTGTGAGATATCCGCAGGGTGGTGGGCTGACGCCGGAACGGCAGGGGTTTCGCGAGCGGATCCGACTGGAGGAGGCGGAGCGATTCGCTGCGGGTGCCTCCAGCGCCGAGGTCGCCAAGAACTTACGGGTGAGTGTGCGCTCGGTGCAGCGCTGGCGCCGGGCCTGGCACGATGCCGGAGCCGAGGGGCTGCGCTCTGCCGGGCCCGTCTCACGGCCCAAGCTGAGTGAGGCCCTGTTCACCGTGCTCGAGCAGGAGCTTGCCAAGGGGCCGGTCGCGCACGGCTGGCCGGTCCAGACGTGGACGCTGGCGCGGATCAAGAGGCTGATCGGGCGCCGGTTCCACAAGAGTCAGCCGTTCACCTGCGGTTGACGCCTCGCGGATCCTGCTGGCCAAATGTCGTGCCCTGGGGTGTGGGGATGGTGTTGGCACCGTGGTGGCCGGTCTTGGACCGGGTACAAGCTGCACATCAGCGAGGTCTGCCGACCGCCCCGGACTGACGACGAGGCTCCGCGGCCCGGCCGACGGACACGTCCTGACATCCCAAACGTGATCACGCATGTCGCGACCACGGATGCGACCGTGCCCGACGTGAAACTCGTCGAGCCCGTCCACCAGGCCCTCGCCGGCCGGGACACGTCTACTCCGCCGTCGCCCTCAACCTGATCCGCCTCAACGCCTGGTGGAACGGCCAGCCCCTCGACCACACCCGCACCAGCCACGTCGCCCGCCTCGACCTCACCCTCACCCTCACCCTCACCGCCTGATTCCCCACATTTGGCCAGCAGGATCGCCCAGGCATTAAGCAACCTCCACCGCCAGCCCGCCTCCCCCGTGGACGCGGCGCGATGGTCCGGCACCCTACAAACGCCTGGGACAGGAGGGCAAACGCGCGGATGCGGTCCATGGCGGCCTCAGCGACCAGCCGGGACTCCGCACCTGGTCCAGGCCAGCGCAGAGGGGAGACTTCACTCTCGGCCTCTGCACGCAGGTTGGTGACTCCGCTGCAAACAGCCCCACCAGCCCCGCACTTGAATCGAGCGGACTCTCCGGACGTCCCGCCCCCTGCCCCCCGTGGACGCAGCGCTGTGGTCCGTGAAGCTACGCGCACCCGTGATGCAACGGCAAACCACAGGCGACTTCTTCGGTCAGGCCCGCGCGCCACGCCCACGACCTGCGGTGCAGTCATTGATCAGGATGGCGAAACCAGCAGCCCCGTCCCGACACACCACCCGGATCGCAGGGTGTTCGCGCAGCCAGGCGGTGACCGTGGCGTTCTTGCGGTCGCGCAGAACCACGAGCGCTCCCCGGTCTCGGCGTCAATCACGATGCTGGCAAAGTGATGGCCCCTGTGCAGGGTGAACTCGTCGACTCCCATCACCTGCCGGATCCCGCGGTCGGGAACGGTGACGCGCATCAGGCAGTTCAGCACGGTCACTCAGGTCAACGTGTAGTGCAGGAACGAGAGAAGACGAGCTCCGGCCGAGCCCGCCAACGCCACGGCGACGGGGTGCGCCGTTGGTATCGCTCCCGGCAGTCCGGCGATCTGCTCGGCGAACGTCGCCTTCGGGCAGTGCGGATTCTCGCGGTAGAGGCGCCGCACCGAGGAGGTGCCGATCCGCATCGCGGCATTGACTGCGAGCATCGAGGACGGTACGACGGCCCCGATCGGCGGCAGCCCTGGCGTGGGCCCCTGTCGGCTGGGGCAGCCGTGGCGCCGGGCCGGCCAGGACCGGGCAGACCGCGAGGGCGAGGAAAGCCGTGGCGGCGGCGAGCATCGGGCGCAGATACAGCTCAATGACCGCCGATATGTGACTCGGTAAGGAGTTGGAATTCGAGGAGTACGTCCGTAGGCGGCAAACAGGCCCCGCTCACCGTCTCGCGCATCCTTCTGAACGTCCAAGGCCGCTGCCTTGCCAGCACTTCGGCCGTCCTGCACATCCAGTCCGCGCCGCCTCAGGTGTCACAGTGTTTTTCCGCGGCATTCTCCCAGGCCGGGTCCACGGGGACGTTCCAGCGTCTCAGCATGGACAGGATCTCCGCCCGGGTCTTCGGCCAGGCGAACCGGAAGGCCCGGTCGAGCACTTCCCTGCTCTCCAAGAAGAATTCCACAAAAGTGAAGTAGGCCGTATCCACCAGCCACCCCGTGGGGTCCTCCTCAAGCGCCTCGATGAACTCGAAACAACGCTTCAGGAAATCCTCTGCTTTCGCATCGATTTCCGGAGACTTCATGATGGGCTGGAACAGTGGGTATGTGAGCACATCGGACAGCAGGGTCCCGGGGTGGATGTCGACCTGCTCCCAGTGGGTCACCTGCGACACGCTCAGGCCTTCGCGCTTCGCCGCCTCCTCGAAATAGGGCTCCACTTCCGGGAGCAGTCGCAGAAGCTGCGTGACCAGATCGTCGGAGGATATTCCTTGCACGTCCATATCCCTTCGTGTTGTGCTGAATAGTACCGCGCCACCGGCCGGGAGGTTCTCCCGGCCGGTGGCGTCGCTGACAAAAGGTGGGGTCAGGCTTGCGGGGACTCCACATAACAGTCGCCGAAGAACGCGCACCCCGCGCCCTGGCCGTCGGGGATCACGTCCAGCGGGTCCGTCAAGGACTCGGAGAGTCGCTTCGTCGCTTCCTTGAAACCGTAGTTGTAGACGTCCACCGGGTACTGTGCGGCGCTGGCTGCACCGCCCACCACCCCGAACGCCTTGGCGAAGCCCCGGCCCTTGATCCTCTCGCCCGTGGGCACGGCCCGTTGGGCCGCCTTCGGGTGCAGGTTTTCGGGAACGGCGAACTTCTGCCCGGTGACCTCGCTCATCGATTCGGACGAGAGAACACCCTTGACGAGTTTGGACACCGTTTTATCGAACCCGGATGCCTTCACCCTCTTCGTCACCTGACCGGCGAAGTCATCGGCGTTGAGGGCCGTCCAGAGTTCCTTCGATTCAGCGATCGCGACCTTGTGGTCCGAATCGGAGAGAATCCCCTTCCCTGTTTCCTCCTTGGCCTTCCGGTCGTCTTCCAGCAAGTTCTTCAGACCACCCAGTTTCGCGACGGCCTTCTCAATATGCCATTTCGTTCCATCGCCGCCGAAGCCCTTGCCCTCGTTCAGCTCCTCGATGAGGGCCGAGGCGGTCTTGCCGTCGCCCACCACGTCGGCGTCGGCCACCCTCTCCCTCATGTAGAGCTCCTCGATGATGCCCTTGAGGCGCTCGTTCTCCACATGAGGCATGTAGGCACGCTTCTTGTGCATGCCCGGGTTCGGGTTCTTCCTGGGCTTCGGATCCCTGGGGATGACCCTTCCGCCCATACAGGTCCCGGCCGGGGCGTGACGGCAGTACTCCATCATGTCCGGGTCGTAGTTGCCCGTCGGGTCACTGCGCCGCAGCGGGTTGTTGTGGCCGTAGGCGTAGCCGTTCAGCTGCTGCGGGTCCGAGGGGTCGACCACCGCGTCGGCGCTGAGGAAGCGGCCCGTTTCCGGGTCGTACTCCCGGGCCGCGAGATGGGTGAACCCGGTCGGATCCTGCGTGCCGCCGACGAAGCCCTTGGTACCCGGCCAACTTCCGGCCGACGGCACCGTGCCGCGTGTCCCGCCGAAGGGCAGGTTGCGGCGCTGCACCATGGCCTGCGTCGAGGCGTCGACGGCGAGTTCGCCGGTGCCGTGGTGGTCGCCGATCATGAACGAGAGCGTGCCGTCGTCCTGACGCACGGCGCTTGCGCCGCCGAGGTCGTAGTACCGCCGCGCCGTCGTCTTGCCGGTGGACTTGGTCCAGGTGATCTCGGTCGCGCCCAGGTACAGCGTCGAGCTGCTGCCGGGGACGCGGCTGATCAACCGCTTGCCGTCGGCGTCGTACAGGTACTCGGTGACCGAGGAGCCCTTGGTGACCGAGGCGAGGTTGCCCTCGGAGTCCCAGACGAACGACTGCTTCGCTCCGCCGTTCTGCGTGCGGGATTCGGTGCCGCCGCCCGGCTCGTAGGTGTAGGTGTCCTTGCCGGTCACGGCGCCGGTGGAGGAGACCGATGTCAGGGTGTTCGGCTGGTCCTTGCCGTTCTCGTCGTAACGGTAGGTGCGGGTGATGTCTCCGGCGGTCTTCCCGGTGGGGTCGTGCCAGGTGTCGGTGTCGCGGTTCCCGGCCGCCGTGTAGGTGTACGACTGCCAGTACGGCGCCGGTCCGCCGAGCGCGGTCTCGCCGGGGGCGGCCGCGCAGTCACCCGCCGGGGTCCACGCCTCGGTCAGCCGCTGGAGGTAGTCGTAGCGGAAGCACTGCCGGTCCGTGCCCTGGCGTGAGGCGTCAGTGGCCGAGGTGACGTTGCCCGAGTCGTCGTAGGCGTACGTGACCGCACGGTCGACCCCGGGAACGCCTTCGCGTTCGGTGCGGCTGGTGGACAGCAGCTGGGTGCCCGGTTCGTACGTGTTGTTGATCCAGACCCGCTTACCCGCGCCGCCCAGCTCCAGTTCCTCCAGCTTCCCGGTGAGGCTGTAGCGGGCATTGCCGACGTAGGTGCTGAGCCCTTCGGCCTTCACCACGCGCTGGAGACCGTCGTAGGTCGGTGCGACCACCTCGGCGGGCAGGTTCCCCGCCGCTGGGTAGCTGGCGGACTTGATGGTCCCGTCCAGGTTGTAGGTGGTGTTGGTCTGGTAGCTGACGCCCGCCGTGCCGCCGAGTCCGGTTTCCGAGGGCGGGATCGACACGGTGGTGCGCAGCGGCCGGTACAGGTTGTCGTACGCGTTGATCGTCTGCGTGTACTTCGCGCCGCCGACGCCACCCACGTAACGGGTGGAGCTGCCCAGGTACCCCTTGCGCACGGTGTCGAAGGTCCAGGAGGCCAGCAGCGGCCCCGTGGTGGAGTCCTCCCGCGTCTCGGTGTGCCTGCCGAGCCGGTCGTAGACGAAGGCGAGCGTCTTCTTACGGCCGACGTCCGTGGTCGTGGTGACCCGGTCCGCGTCGTCGTACGTCGTCCTCGTGGTGCCCGAGTCGGGGTCGGTGGAGGTGAGCTGACGTCCCAGCAGGTCGTAGGTGTAGGAACGGATCTTCTTGTCCGGACTGGTGACCTTGGTCAGATGCCCGTTGCGGTCGTGCTCGTAGAGCGTGCTGTCGTAGTCGCCGGTCGGCGACGTGCCGTGGAACTCGCGCAGTTCCGTGATCCGGCCGACCGCGTCGAGCACCGTCGCGGTCGGGGTCGTGCCGGCCGGCGGGTCGACGGTGACCAGGTCGGCGCTGTGGGTGGTCGTGGTGCGGGACAGCTCCACGCCTTCGCCGTTGCCCCGGAGGGTTCTGCTGACGGTCTGGCGGCCCAGGCCGTCGTACTCGTTGACCGTCTGGGTTTCCACTGCGCCCTGCTCGGTCACGCCGAAGAGCGTGGCCGCCGGCGCACCGGTGGCGTAGTAGGGCGCGTACTTCCGCTTGACCAGGCCGCGTTCGTCGTAGAACGTGTCGTCGATCAGGCGGCCGCCGTCGGGACCGGCGGACTGAGACTGCCGGGGCCGGAGCCAGCCGTCGTAGAGGATGTACGACGCCTGCTGGCTGCCATCGTTCTGGAGCTTCTTGGCGACGACCGCGGCGATGGAGCCTTCCTTGATCTGATAGCCGTACTCCAGGCTGGGCGTCGGGCTGGATGCCTTGGGACGGTTCGCGAGCCAGGCCTTGGTAAGCCGGCCCAGCGCATCGAACTCCGCGTCGCTGCGTTTGCCGTTGGCGTCGATCGTGGCGGTGGGCAGCGAGCGGACACCGTCGAACTCGGTCACGACGGACTGAGCGCTGGACGGGGTGCCGGCGACGAGTTCGGTGCCGGTCACCGTGAGGGTGCCGGGCTTGGTGGTGGTCGCCGGGGTGAAGACGGTCGTACTGGCGGCGCCGGACGAGTCGGAGGTGGACCGTGCCCGCCCATACTCGTCGTAGCCGGTGCTCTTCCAGCGATAGTCGGGTGTGGTGCCGGTGTAACCGACCAGCTCTTCCTGCCTGGTGAGCAGGCCTCGCGTCGGTGCGGCGCCGAAGGCTAGGGAGTCATAGGTGTTGCGCTTGCGGGAGAGCAGGTGCGCGGGGTAGGTGACGGCCGTACCGCAAGCCACGTCGAGGACCTCGACCTGCTTGGGCAGGTCGCGCAGCCAGTTGGCGGTGTTGTCGGCGTACGTGGTGGTCGTACACTGCTCGTCGCCGGGCGCGGCCTCGCCGAGGTCGCTGTCCGTGACGACCCTTCCCTCGTCGTCGTAGGTCGTCGCGGTGGAGGTCTGCTGCCAGGTGCCGTCGTGCTTGCGGTCCCAGGTGCGGGTCGCTGACGTGCCGGTCAGGTTCGCGGTGACGGTGCCCCAGTCCCGTACGCGTTTGGCGGTCTCCTTGCGCCACGGGGTGTTCACCGTCTTGCTCTCCACCGTGCCGTTCGGCGCGGTGTACTCGATCGTCTTGAGCTCGGTGCCCTGGAAGGCTTCGTGGTCGGTGACGTTGTCACCCTCACCGTTGGGGACGGTGACGGACTTGCTGCCGCCCGCCGCGTTCTTGCGGTCGCCGTCCATACCGCGCAGGAACCAGTGCTCGGTCATCGAGCGCATACCCGCCCAGCCGCCGGTCTGGACCTGGACCCGGCCGTAGCCGTGCCACTGCGACCAGGTCCGGTACTTCTCCTTGGTCAGGCCGTCGTCGTCGGCGTAGTGCCAGGCGGCGCCGTCGAGATAGGCGTACTTGGTGACCATGTCGTCGGCGCCGCCCGTGCGGTCGGTCGCGGTGACCTGCGTGACGACGTACTTGTTGAACCACTCCTGGACGGGGTCCGCCGCACCGGCGGGCTGCCAGTACTGCGGGAAGCAGCGAGTGGTGTTCGTCTCCGGGGTGGGCAGCGCGGCGAAGTCGCACTCGGGAGCCGAGTAGGCGACGTCGATGGAGCCTCCCGACTCGTCGGAGACGTTGGAGAGCCGGTACTTGATGAAGGGCGCGATGCCGTCGCCGAGCCGGTCGAGGCGGTTGGGCGCCTGCTTGTAGCCGAAGGTCACCTTGGGCAGGGTGATGGAAGGGCTGGCGGACAGGCCGGTGTGCTGGATCGAGTCCAGGAGCAGGGTGCGGTCGATGTCCGCGTCACCCCACTTCTGAGTGAGCGCCCATGCGTCGGCGTCGGCGTAGGCGCCCGAGGGCTGAAGGATCTGGGTGGTGACCTCGGAGAGCCGCTTGCGGGACCAGAAGGACGGGGCGAACCGGCCCTTGTCGCAGTCGGTGCCGGCCTTGCAGTTCAGGTAGTACGGAGTGTCCTCCCAACGGGTGGGGTTCTTCTCGATCTCCGCGGAGGCGCAGTCGGCGGCCGTGGGCTGGATGCACCGCTCGGTGTTGGTGAAGAGGACCTTGCCGACGGCCTTGGCGGAGAAGAGCGTGTCACTGCGCTGGCCGTACTCGATGCGGTCGATGACCCCACCGCGCTCGTACGGTGTGTCGTCGGCGGCCACGCGGTTGCGGCCGTAGGAGTTGGTCTCCGGGCTGTACCAGTACGACATGGCGTTACCGTTGGGGTCGACGACGTAGTCGAGGTTCCAGCGCCATGCCTGCTGGCACCAGGACTTGGCGAAGGTGGCCTGGTGGCAGGGTTCGTCGGTGTCGTTGCCGAAGACGGGCACGGTCCAGGTGGACTTCGTCTCGGGCTTGCCCGTGCTCCAGCCGGGGAGGCGGTTGTAGCCGAAGAAGTACTGGAGACCGTCGGTGGTGGTCACCTTCCAGTACTCGCCGTCGTTGTCGCCGTTGGCCCGGTCCGCGCCGGTGAGCCTCTCGACGCGGGTGCCGTCGTCGTTGCGGATCCGCCAGGTGTCCTTGCCCGCCGGGATCAGCTCGCCCGCGCGGCCGTTGAAGCTGATGGTCGCGTTGTCGTATCCCCAGCACTGGTCGCCCGGGGCGTCGTCCTTGCTCCAACTGCCGTCGTCGCCGCACGGCTTGTAGCGCCGCTCGATGAAGCCGGTGTTCATGTCGAAGCCGGAACCGACCCAGGAGGACTGATTGTTGCTGGTGGTGGTCTGTCCGTCCACGGCCCCCGAGGAGTAGCCGATGGACAGCTTGGGCAGCAGTCCGCCGGGCACGGTCGGCGCGGTCAGCGGGTAGGACCAGGAGAAGTCGCCCGTCTGAAGGCTGGTCTGCCACATGGCGGACGACGACAGCGGCGTCGCGGTGTAGTCGCCGGAGCCGGCGGAGCCGCTACCGGCGTCGGCCACGGCGGCCAGCACGACAGCGGACGCGGCGGGGCGCAGCGCGACGGAGGCGGCGGAGACCGTGTGCTTCTCGCTGTCGTTGCGGCCGGCCACCGGGGTGGTCTTACGGCAGCGGGGCAGCTTCGGCGTGGTCAGCGCGCAGGGGGGCAGGGTGACGAGGCGCAGTCGGGCGCCGTAGTCACCGCCGTACGCCTCACCGAACGCGGAGTAGTCAAGGCTGACGCCGACGTGGGGGGCGCCGGATTTCGTGCGCGCGGGGTCGGTGGCGCTGACGGAGAGCAGGACTCCGTCGAGACCGAGGCCGTGCGCGCGGCTCTGCGGGAGAAGCCGCACTTCTGCCTTGGTGGGGCCGGTCGCCGCCCGGGCGGCCAGCAGCCGGACGGGCATTCCTGGAACACGCTGGGGCGTGGCAGCGGCGCGCTCGGCCTTCGTGCCAAGGGACTTCTTGCCGGACTTGGTATGGGGGACGGCGGCGGCCGGCAGGGTGACCTGCGCGGTGCCGGCCGCCGGCCAGTTGGCCCGGGACGCCCGGCGGGGGCCGGAGGTCAGTCCGTCCCGCTTGCGCGGCTTGGCCTTGAGTGCTTTGCCGGGGACCGGGTGGTCGGCCTCGGCGGGCGCCGTGTGCCTGGTGCCGCCGGGCTTCGGTGCGGCCTGCGCCGGTTCGGCCTGGAACAGTGAGCCGGCCATGAGCACGGCCACCGCCAAGGCGGTGTAGCGATGGTGACGGGCCGCACGTAGCGGCCGTATGGGTCTGGACTGAAGTTTCCCCGTGATCTTGGACACTCGTCGGTTATGCCGCGAGGGCGTGTTGATGCCGCTGCCTGGTCTCGGCCGGGGTGAGGTAGCCGAGGG